>JAJYOS010000229.1 GCA_021796055.1 Bacteroidota bacterium | reverse complement strand
ATGCGGGTCTGCTCCGCCTCGAAGAGGCACTCGCCGCCGGCGGCATCGGTGATTCTGTGGTGGCTTCGATTCACGGTATCATCGCGGAGAATTTGATGAAGCGGGGGAATTACGACGCTGCCATCCTCGCTTGCGACAGGTCGCTTGCCTCTGCGCCGACTCAGAGCTTCGCTCACATTTTGAAAGGGGACGTGCTCGCGAAACTTGGGAATCATTCGGATTCTGTTAAGGAATACACCTCCGCGCTGAAAGAGTATGAATCTGGAATTTTGGAAGGGAAGGCGCATACGGCTGTCGAACCAGTATTCGACAAGTACGTGCTTTACGCCAGGATCGCAAACGCTGCGCTCCTCGCCGGTGATGAAGGAACGGCGGTCACTTATTTCGGGAAGGCCGCGCGGCAGAAACGCACTCCGCATAACGTTACCAGGTATGTTGAGCTCCTCGTGAAAAAAGGGATGCTTGACGAAGCCGCAAAAAGCGCGGATGAGTTTTCCGAGTTCAAAGAGGAAGATTGGTATCTGAGGCTGATGTCGTCGGTCTTCATGGAGAAGGGGGATTATGATCAGGCGTCTCGTTTCCTCGGCTGCGTTTCGTCCCATGACGCCGTTTCCCTAGGCAGCCTTGCTAAGTGCAGGATGAAAGGCGAAGATTTCACTGGAGCGGAATATGCATTCCTTCAGGCTGTCGAGCTCGGCTACGATGACGAGAATGGACTCGAACTTCTCGGACTTGTTCAGTTCAAGCTCTTGAAGTTCACTGAAGCGGCAGACACGCTCGCTCGGGTAGTCAAGGCCAATCCTTCCAATGCCCGCGCGGCGAAGTTTCTCCAGGCGGCAAGGTCGCAAGTTGTGTCCTCCGCATTAGCGAGGTAAAATCCCTACTCCTGCCGGAACCTTTTATATCCAGAGATACTATTTACCACACGCCATTTCAGCGTGTTTTCTTGATTCACTGGGCTGTTTATTCTAACTTTAATGAGCATTATGGCACGAGAAGATAGTATTACTGAAATTTTCAATATTAGTCGTTCTGAGTCGGATAGGGCAGGTTACATAGCGATCGTCGGAGGCGGACTTATGGGCAGAGGCATTGCCGAGACCGCCGCGACCGTCGGCATAAATGTCCTAATAATTGAGCGCGACGAGGAATCTGCGGATGCCTGCAGGCAAAGGATATCTGAGACGCTCGATTCCGAAATTGAACGATGGGCACTTACAAAAAGTGAGAAGAAAGCGATTCTCTCCCGCCTGAAATTTTCAACAGACCTCACCGAAGTAGCTGAGTGCGACCTCATAATCGAGGCTATCGAAGAAGACTTCACGTCGAAGAAAATGGTATTCAAAGAGCTTGACCGGATCTGTGACGCGAATACGATTTTTGTCTCGAATACGGCAACCCTCAGCCTTACGAAGCTGGCGGACGCGACGACGCGTCCTGACAAGATTATAGGCGTGCACTTTCTTAATCCTGTCCCGAAGATACCGCTTGTCGAAGTTGTCCGCGCTCTGAAGACCAGCGACGATACCTTCAAAAGGATAAAGAAATTTGCCGAGGATATCGGCAAGACTGTGGTCGAAGTGTTCGAATACCCCGGTTTTGTGACTACGAGAGTTATCCTTCCGCTTCTGAACGAAGCGATGCAGGTTCTCCTCGAGGGAATTGCAACTGCCGAAGGTATTGACACGGCGATCAAGCTCGGTTACGGCCTGAACGTCGGTCCGCTCGAGATGGCCGATTCAATGGGACTCGATGAGGTCTTAACGTGGCTCGATACCATGTACCACGAGCTCGGCACCGCGCAATATCGGGCGAGCCCCATCCTTAGAAGAAAAGTTCGCGAAGGTCACCTGGGGAAAAAGACAAGTCAGGGCTTTTTCAAGTACGATGAGTCGGGAAAGAGAATAGACGTCAATCAATAGTCTTCTTTCATGAAGAAGAAAGATGAAATGAAAGTCCTCGTTTTAAATTCCGGAAGTTCCTCCGTAAAATATCAGTTCATAGACCTTAAAGACCAGACTGTTCTGGCGAAGGGGTTGATAGACCGCGTGGGGATGAGCGATTCGGTGGTAACTCATGAAAGGTACGACGGCGATAAAGTCAAGATTAGCGCCGAAGTACTGGACCATCAGACTGCCATTGAGTATGTGTTAGCCGTTCTATTGAGCAAGAACCACGGTGTCATTAAAGATAAGTCTGAGATCGATGCCGTGGGGCATCGCGTGGTCCACGGGGGTGAAAGCTTTTCCGAAAGCGTGCTCATAGACGAAAAGGTGATGGACGATGTTCGTGAGAATATCGAGCTTGCGCCGCTGCACAACCCGCATAACCTTCGTGGTATCCAGGCTGTCCTAAAACATCTTCCGGGTACTCCACAGGTTGCCGTTTTTGATACGGCCTTTCACCAAAAGATGCCTCCTTACGCGTTCCTCTACGGCATACCGTATCTCCTTTATCGACGCTATAAGATCCGGCGCTACGGATTCCACGGCACCTCTCACTTCTACGTGTCTCAAAGAGCGGCGGAGCTTCTCGGGAAACCGATCGAGAAACTTAAGATAATCACCGCTCACCTTGGAAATGGTTGCAGCATGGCCGCGGTTAATGGCGGAGTGTCGGTCGACACTTCGATGGGATTCACTCCGCTTGAAGGATTGTTAATGGGAACCAGAAGCGGCGACCTAGATCCGCAGATCATTCTGCACATAGTGGGAAGAGAAGGATTGTCGCTTGCGGAGGCAAACACGCTTCTTAATAAACACAGCGGCCTGCTCGGCATTTCGGGGCTTACGAGCGACATGAGGGAAATCATTTCTGAGAAGAAGGCGGGGAACAAACAGGCCGAACTCGCTTTTGAAGTCTTCACTTACAGAATTAAGAAATATATAGGTTCCTACGCGGCCGCAATGGGCGGCGTGGACGCGATTGTGTTTACGGGGGGAATCGGAGAGAATAGTCCCGACGTCCGCGCGGAAAGTTGCAAGGGACTCGAATTTCTCGGTGTCAGCATCGATGCGGAGAAGAATAACTCCGCCGATAAGGAGAAGGTGATCAGTTCCGATTCTTCCAGGGTAAAAGTGTTCGCCTTGCCGACTAACGAGGAACTCGTTATCGCTCTCGATACGATGAGAATTGTAGACGCCGCCTCGCACCCGTCGTCCGCTGCCGGACATGGGGGAGACGGAAAAGCTTCCGGGGAGGTAAGAAATGAAAAAGTTGATTCTGCTGGTTAGCGCGGCCGCTATCGCGGCTGGTGTCGCTTACGTCGTCATCAAGACGGTCGAAGAACTGCAGTTCCAAGAAAAAGAAGACCTGACGTCGGAAGACGTCGAGTCTCAGCTGCTTCAGCACGAGTAGGACTTCATTGCTTCCAAAAGTTATTGGAGTAGTCCACCTCCTTCCTCTCCCCGGTTCCCCTGGATATGGCGGCTCTATTGACGGCGTGCTCACGCACGCGATCGAAGATTGCAAGGCGTATCATGAAGGTGGCGTCGAAGGAGTAATCATAGAGAATTTCGGGGACGTTCCGTTTTCTGCCGGAACAGTCGAACCGGTTACCGTGGCAGCGATGACCCGTGCCGCCGTGGAGCTTAAGCGTGAGTTTCCTGACATCTATTTCGGTCTGAATGTGCTGCGCAACGACGCGGAGTCGGCGTTAAGCATCGCTTACGTTACCGGTGCCGGTTTCATTCGTGTAAATGTTCATGTCGGCGCGGTTGTAGCCGATCAAGGAATAATCCAGGGGAAAGCATATCAGACACTTCGGCTGAGAAAAAACCTCAACTCATCGGTTCAAATACTTGCCGACATCGATGTCAAGCACTCCGCTCAGATCGGCGACTACGACATAAAAGTACAGGCCGCCGACGCGCTTGAAAGAGGGCTTGCCGACGCGCTTGTGATAAGCGGTTCGCGTACGGGACAGGCTGTGGACATGGAGCAGCTTAGACAATTGCGCCGCGAGTTTAAGGAGGCAAACATCGTGATAGGGAGCGGAGCCAACAGCTCCAATGTGAACTTACTTCTTAAGTACGCGAACAACGTGATAGTTGGAACTTCGATAAAGAAAGACGGCGTTACTTCGAGCCCTGTCGATCCCAAACGGCTGGCTGCTTTCGTGAAGGCTGCCGGCGTTTAGATCTGCACGCTTCGAGATCTCCTTCGCCCGTAAGAGATGAACGCCTGCTTTACCATGGTACGCGCTTAAATTTTATATCTCAATCACGAATCGTGCAATTAATCTCTTCTGATCCCGAGCGCGCTAGTATCACCCAACCAAGCCTTTCGCACTCGGTGGGCTTTGCCTGTGCCATTCGTGTTGTCGTTATTTTACTACTACCTCCTCAAGTATAAAATCCGCGCCTCCCTCGCTTGTCTCTCCTAACAGTTCTGTTTAATTTGCAGACATGGGAGGAATCAGTATGACATTCGTGAACGCGCCGGCGTTCAGTGCGGCTGCCATGGTGGCTGGAGCTGATCCCGTCGTGAAGGTGCTCGTCTATCTTGTTGTCATGCTTGTCGCGGCGAAACTTGGCGCGGAGCTTTTTGAAAGGATCGGTCAACCGGCGGTGCTCGGCGAGCTGATTGCCGGCGTTGTTCTCGGCAACCTCGTGCTCTTGGACAGTGGATGGACCTTCTTCGAGGCACTGCGCGCGAATGTCTTGACCGATCACGCGGCGATCGCCATCGACATTCTCGCAAAGATTGGAATAATAATACTCCTTTTCGAAGTTGGGCTCGAATCAAGCGTGAAGGATATGAGACGCGTGGGTTTCTCTTCTTTCCTGGTTGCCGTGATAGGAGTCGTCCTTCCGTTCGTGCTGGGCTATTTCGTCTCGACAATCTTCGTGACGAAGGTCCCGAAGGAAATACTGGCGATTTCCCCGAACTTCAATATTCATAATATTCATTTATTCATCGGCGCGACGCTTTGCGCCACCAGTGTCGGGATCACTGCGCGTGTTTTCCAGGACATGGGGAAGATTCAGATACCGGAGGCAAGAATAGTGCTCGGCGCCGCCGTTATCGATGACGTCCTCGGATTGATTATCCTCGCGACGGTCTCTGCAATAGTTTCTTCGGCGGAGATGGGAACGGATCTATCTTTCATGGAGATCGCCAAGCTGACGTTGATCGCGGTTGGTTTCCTGGTCGGGGCTATCATCATCGGAACATATATCATACCGAAGCTCATGAAAGTCGCGGCGAAATTCAGAACGCAGGGTCTGATGCTCATTACGGCGATCCTGTTCTGCTTCGGGCTGTCGGCGCTTGCCAGCGAGGCGGGCCTTGCCTCCATCGTAGGCGCATTTGCAGCAGGGCTAATACTTGAGGAAATACATTTTAAGGAGTTTGGCAGCAACACCACCATCAAGAGCCTGATCCAACCGATTGCCATCATATTTGTTCCGGTTTTTTTTGTGCTCATGGGAATCCAGGTCCGGGTCGAAAGCTTTCTTATACCTTCTATACTCGGAATTTCCGCTGGACTTATCGTGGTCGCTTTTATAGGCAAGCAGGCTTGCGGACTGGTGGTAAGGGAAAAGGATGTCGACCGCGTGACTGTCGGATTGGGAATGATACCTCGGGGGGAAGTGGGCTTGATCTTCGCGAGCATCGGCAAGGGGCTCGGCGTGATCAATGACGATATTTTCTCCGCCATTGTTATAATGGTTATCGTGACTACGTTCGTGACGCCGCCTCTTCTGAAGTGGTCCATTGCCCGCGCAGAGAAGAGAATCAGGATCAAACAAAAAACCGCTCGAGGTATTGCCGAATGAAATCAGATTTGTTCATGGGGTACGTTTTAACCGCCTTAGGCTCCGGCTCATTCCGAGGCGACAGCGTAAAGGGTGACACCGTTGGGTCCGCTGCGGACTCGGTAGTCGGCGTTATCAGTAAGGGATTCGATTCCATATTTTCACAACCTTCAAAGCTTGATTACATACTCCTGCACGGCGCTCTCTTCATACTTCTTACTTTTCTCCTGGTGTTCTTGATACGGTTTCTAAATCGGTTTACAATCAGGTTGCATGGCTTCGTCAGAAGAAATCGCGGCGTGATCATACGGTCCGTCAGGATAAAGAATCTTGAGCTCGTCTCGGCCGATCAGCTTGCAACTATCGCGTTCAAATCCGTAAGAATTCTTCGTTGGGCCGTAATCATCTTTCTTGTTTACTTGTACCTCACGCTCGCTTTCAGCCTGTTTGTCTGGACTGAACTGGTCGCCCAGAAATTACTGGGGTACGTGCTTAGCCCGCTCGTCGGCATCGCGAAGGCGGTCATCTCATATCTTCCTAATGTATTTTACATTGCCGTCGTTGTCGTGGTCGCGCGTTACGTCCTCAAATTGATGAAGCTGATCTTCTCGAAAATTGAGGATAAGACGATAACGATCCCGGGTTTCCCTGAGGAATGGGCGAAGCCGACATTCAGAATTGCCACCTTCCTTCTCATAGTCTTCGTGCTTGTGATCATATTCCCCTATCTCCCTGGTTCAGAGAGCGCGGCGGCGAAAGGGGTTTCGATATTCCTCGCGGTCCTTCTGTCACTTGGCTCTTCATCGGCCATATCGAACATTATTGCCGGTGTCGTCATTACTTACATGAGGTCATTCAAGGTAGGGGACAGGGTTAAAATAAATGACATAACCGGCGATATAATCGAGCACAATTTTCTCATAACCAGGATTAAGACCGTTAAGAACGAGGAGATTACGATGCCGAACTCGCTCGTCCTCAGCGGTCACGTAACGAACTATACGGCGATCGTCCGTGACGGGAATCCTCTTATCCTTTACACGAGTGTGACGATCGGTTATGATGCCCCATGGCCGAAAGTACACGAGCTTCTGATTGCGGCGGCGCTTGCCACGGAAAATGTGCTTCATTACCCGCAGCCTTTTGTCCTTCAGACGGCGCTTGACGACTTTTATGTCTCGTACCAGATCAACGCATATACAAATTCTCCTTCGATGATGCAGTTCATTTATTCCGCGCTGCATCAAAATATACAGGATAAGTTCTTCGAAGCGGGAGTCGAGATAGCATCGCCTCATTACTATTCGATTAGGGATGGCAACCGAACCACAATGCCCGACAAGTTCCTCGAAGATGGTTACACCGCACCTCCTTTCAAGGTGAGGATGGAACAAAATGGTAAGCCCGGCTAAATTAGCTGTGATTTGTCGTCCATTCATGGGGCGAAGTTGCGTCTTATGAATCCCACCGTGTAATTCTCCCCTGTTTATTCTATTAATATTTACCCCGCCGGATCCTAAAGTTACAAACCGTAAGTCCGATAGTTATAGTACGATTGAGTTTCTAACCACTGCTTCTCGGTTGAGCGAGAAATGCGGTGCGTAATATCAAGGATGAGGTGCAAATTGAAGAACCATTTACATGGCCGGAGTCTGTCCGGTTCTATCTGTCTTGCCGCTCGGGTCCGGATCTTTGCAGAGGTAGTGGGGTGTTAGGTTCCGATCCTTACCTTTCCGCTTCCGAGATTTTCTCGGTTCCGGCGTCAGCCGCTAAGGTGTATGCCAAATTTTATTGATTATTGAGCCACTTGCATAATATTTTCCGTTCTTTTCGCAGTTGATTTGCTTCACGGAGAATCTGCCGCCGCGAAACGGCAAGTCTTGACAGAATGAATGCCGTTATGCTTCTGACTTCAGTAGAACAGAGAAGAACTAATCAAGGAGTACAATTACGATGTCGTACACTGCACAGATACTGTCGCGAGGGAAAGACGCGCTGAGCCCGCGTGTAATTAGGACTGACAAAGGCGCTATTGAGACTGTCGACCATTTGGACCCGTTGCAAGAGGCTTACAACCTTCTTTTGATTGAAGCAGGTGAGGAACCCAACCGGAACGGGCTCCTAAAGACTCCAGAGAGAGCGGCGAAGGCGTGGAAGTTCCTCACAAGCGGCTACAAAGAGAACCCAGTGGAGATTCTACGGTCCGCGGTTTTCGAGGAAGAATACAATGAAATGGTCATGGTGCGGGATATAGAGTTCTTCTCGCTCTGCGAACACCACCTTCTCCCTTTCTTCGGAAAAGTCCATGTCGCGTATTTCGCGGCAGGCAAGATCGTGGGATTGAGCAAGCTTCCGAGAGTCGTCGACGCGGTCGCACGCAGGCTCCAAGTGCAGGAGAGGATGACGACGCAGATAGCTGAGTATATAGAGTCGACACTTAACCCGCGTGGCGTTGCGGTGATGATCGAGGCTGTCCACATGTGCATGATGATGCGCGGCGTCGAGAAACAAAACTCTGCCACTACTACAACCGCGATGCGCGGCGTATTTGACACCGACTGGCGTTCCAGGGATCTGTTTCTGAACTCTGTGAATAAATCAAGGTCGTGACTGACATGTGAAGCCGGTCTGGCTGCAAGAAGCCTTCCTGGCTCCGGGACCGAACTAATCGGCGGTCCTAAAGCGAACATTTCCCCGTGGGACGCTTTCCATTCCTGCCCGGAGATGTTCGTTTTTGTTTTGGGATATTGCTCTAAGTTGCGGACTTATTGACGAGTTAAAATTTCCGGTGGCTCGGGAGACGGG
>JAJYOS010000228.1 GCA_021796055.1 Bacteroidota bacterium | reverse complement strand
GTCGCGACTTTTGAGAAGCGTTTCTTTGACGGCAAATTTGGTGTGTTTGCTGAGGGGGACGCCGAGCGGCAGAATCTTTCGGCCAACGAGCTTGGCGCAAGCTACAGCGTAAATAGCCCTAAGTTGAATGTCGCGAACCCGATTTATCTTGACGGGGTGACGCTCCAGGATATCCCAAGCACCCAGAAACGTTACGACGCTACCTTGACGTTGGATTACCGCCTCCCCGAAGGGAAGATCGGCTTGATGAACTTTTTCAGCTATGGTACCACCAACTCTGTGAGTCGCAGCGAGAGCTTCAATCTTGTCGATGGCGGCAACGACCATGTCTACGGTCTCCAAACGCAACAACAAGATTTGATCGACGCAACAAGCATACTCGATTTCCAGCAGCAAATCTCCGCGTTGAACGTGCACATGAAACTTTCGAACGCTTTCTCTCAAACACAGCTGCCTTACATAGACACATGGAATTTCATACAGGGATTGCCCACCGGCTACAGCTCACTGGCGGCCGAGAGCCTCAGTCCGACTCAGATTCCGGCTATGGCTTTCGACAGCCTGCAGATAACTGGCCTGGACCTGTTGAAGCAAGCGTCCAGCATGCTACGGCAGGACGACATAGGGGCTCAGCTCGATTTGAAGACAAACATAAATTTCTCCGACCAAATTACGAGTGTGCTTAAATTTGGCGGAGCGTTCAAGTACACTGACAGATCATTCAATTATTTGCAGGGTGATGGAACAGTTTCGACGACGGCTCAGAGTGTAGTCACAGGCCTTGCCCAGGAGTTCCCCTCGATGCGACCCACATTAAATACGTTTGGTGCAATACTTCCACTATTTGTGGACAGCAGCTACAGCTATGGCAGCAATTTCCTTGGAGGCGGGTACAAGATGGGGCTTCCTATAAATCTGGCTCTCATGGAACAAGTGCTGAACATCGCGAGGAGGACGGGTACAGCTGAGACATGGTCCCATGACGCGCTACAATCGGGAATAAACAACTATTGGGGACAGGCATACAGAAGCGCGGGTTACGGAATGATAACGGTTCATTTTGGTTCTAACCTGACTTTCCTGCCGGGTGTAAGATACCAGGTGTTGCAGACTGACTTTGGAGCCCCGAGGGCGACCGCCAGACTTGGCCCTGATTCGAGGTATTATTTTACACATAAAGACACGACCATGAACTTAACCCACGGATTCTGGCTCCCGATGGTTCATCTGATTTACAGCCCGACTTCATGGTTCCAGATTCACCTCGCATATACAAACACACTTAACTATCCCGATTACACAGATATAACGCCCGAGATGAGCGTCGGAAATAACAGTGTCGATTATCACAATTATCTTCTCAAGCCGGCGAGATCGTCAAATTACGACGCCATATTTTCGGTCTATAATAATACCCTTGGCCTTGTTTCGGCCGACGCTTTTTACAAGAAAATTTTCAATTTCATTTTCGCGACCGGTAATACATACGTGATTAACCCAGCCCAATATCCGGGAATTCCCGACTACACCGGCGGATATTCGTTAACGACTTCTATCAATGATCCGTATCCCGTTTACGATTATGGCTTCGAGGTTGACTGGCAGACTCACTTCTGGTATCTCCCCGGCCCGCTTTCAGGACTGGTCCTGAACGTGAATTACACGCATGTCTATTCCGAAGGAAAGTATCCTTACACTTATCTCAATATCGTTCATCCTACGTATCCAGTCGTTATCGATACCGTCGTCACCAACTACGCGGATCGCCTCCTAGATCAGCCGAATGACATTGTCAACGTAACCCTTGGCTACGATCTGGGAGGATTTGGCGCTCGGGTCTCGATGCTTTACAACGGGAGCGTATTCCAGACAACCAGCTTCTGGCCGCAATTGCGATCCACTACGGCCCAATTCATTCAGTATGATGCTCAGGTAAAACAAAATCTTCCGTGGTCCGGCCTGCAGGTCTACCTGGATTTGAACAACATAAATAGTGAGCCGAACATACAGAATATTCAGGGCTCCGGATTCCCAAGTTACGAGTATTATTACGGCATGACGGCAGATCTCGGGTTTAGATGGCGAATGTGAAAAGTGAAGTTGCCTATAGCGATCGTCGCACAAACTCAGGTAATGCCCGTATGAATTCTGAGGAGTCTTTCGCGCGCAAATCCTTTTCTTTGCTATAGAAAGTCTTCTCGGCGCTTGACAACTTCGAATCTTTCTCTTATGTTATATGCAAATATAGGCATATAGGCATGAGAGCCAATTCAAAGGCTGAAATACTCAAGATCCTCGGCGATCAGACCCGGCTTCGGGTCACCCATCTCCTCGCGGCGTCGAAGAAGTCCCTGTGTGTCTGCGAGATAGTGGATGCGCTGAAACTCCCGCAATACCAGGTGTCGAAGGGTCTTGTCATGCTGCGCCGGGCCGGCCTGGTGGAAGTCGACAGAAACGGGACCTGGGGGTATTATCATCCGAATATGACCGACGATGCGAACGCCGCACTTTTCGATTTCGTGAAAGATTATTGCGTGGGGGAGCCGTTCGATTCGGACATTGACGCACTGACTGGAAGACTCAAGCTTCGCGAGGGAGATAAATGCGTCGTGGGTTTCGTACCCGAAAAGAAATTGCGCAATCTCATGCGGAAGAAGGGAATTGCCGCTTGACGGGCCAGAGAATCGCAACGAGGATACTAGTTCTCTGCACGGGCAATTCCTGCCGCTCCCAGATGGCGGAAGCCTTTCTCAAATCCTTCGCGGATGATCTCCAGGTTTATTCAGCGGGCACTGCCCCTGCCAGTAAGGTTCATCCCAAGGCTGTCCTGGTAATGAAAGAAGTCGGAATAGATATTTCCAACAATAAGACAAAAACTGTCCAGGAATTTCTGTCGCAGTCTTTCGATTATGTCATAACGGTCTGCGACAACGCAAGGGAAACGTGTCCGTTCTTCACGGGGAATGTTGAACACCGCTTGCACGTCGGATTTGAAGATCCCGCGCAAGCTGCAGGCTCGGAGGACGAAGTCATTTCGACTTTCCGCGCTGTCCGGGACGACATCAGAAAGACTTTTTACGAGTTCTATCTCAAAGAGATTAAAGAAAAGAAAATTAAGTATGGCGACAGTCTCTAAAAGATTATCTTTCTTCGACAGATATCTTACGTTATGGATCTTCATGACCATGTTCCTCGGCGTCGCGGCAGGCTCCGTCGTGCCTCGCATCGCTTCTTTCTGGGATTCGATGAGCAGTGGCGCGACGAACATACCTATCGCGGTCGGGCTCATTCTTATGATGTACCCGCCCCTCGCCAAAGTAAAATATGAGGAACTTGGCAAAGTATTCAGCAACGGAAAGATTTTGTCGCTGTCTCTCATACAAAACTGGGTCGTAGGCCCGGTGGTGATGTTCGTCCTGGCGATAGTTTTCCTTCACAACTATCCGACATACATGGCTGGCCTTATCCTCATCGGTCTAGCGAGGTGCATTGCGATGGTCATAGTCTGGAACGAGCTGGCGCAGGGGAACACCGAATACGCCGCGGGGCTCGTCGCTTTCAACTCGGTCTTCCAGGTCCTGTTCTATTCTCTATACGCGTACGTCTTCATAACCATACTACCGAGGTGGCTCGGACTTAGTTCATTCAAGGTTGATATCACCATTGGCCAAATCGCCGAGAGCGTCTTCTTCTACCTTGGAGTGCCATTCATTGCCGGAATAACGACGAGATTCCTGCTGATAAAAGGGAAAGGAAGGGAATGGTATGATAAACAGTTTGTTCCCAGAATAAGCCCGATCACTCCAGCCGCTCTGCTCTTCACGATATTTGTCATGTTCTCATTGAAGGGGAAACTCATTTTGCAGATCCCGCTTGATGTCGTGAGGATCGCGATCCCTCTTGCCTTTTATTTCATAATAATGTTCTTCGTCTCGTTCTGGATGGGGAAGCGGGTCGGCGCGGATTACGGCAAGACGACGACACTTTCTTTCACTGCAGCGAGCAACAACTTTGAGCTCGCTATCGCTGTGGCCATTGCTGTCTTCGGGATAAATTCAGGGGAAGCATTCGCGTCCGTTATCGGTCCGCTTGTAGAAGTTCCGGTGCTGATCGGCCTGGTGAACGTGGCGTTACGGTTCAAGAAGAGGTACTTTCCCGAAGTCTCGGAAGCGTGAACGAATGATTTCCCGGCGGAGGATAAAACTCCGCCGGGTGCTGCTCGCCGATTGAGTTGACATTGGCTAAGTTTCCGACTCTATGGAATAAGGAGAGCCTTTATCGCGCGCCGTTCGTCCATGGCACGATATCCCTCAGAGACTTTATTGAGAGGAATCGTCAGGTCGAAGACCTTCCCTGGGTTTATTTTTCTTTTCCACACAAGATCGATCAACTCGGGCAGATAACGTCTTACCGGCGCCGGGCCTCCTTGGAGGCGAACGTGAGTCCTGAACAACTCTTCTCCTTTTATTTGAACCCCGTGGGGGACTCCGACAAATCCTACAGCTCCGCCGGGTCGTGTGGAGCCGATCGCCTGCATCATCGATTCCTGTGTGCCTACGCACTCCAGCAACGAGTCCGCGCCTACTCCTTTTGTCAATTCTTTGATGCGAGCAACGCCTTCGTCCCCTCGCTCGCTTACGATATCTGTGGCGCCGAACTCGCGCGCGAGTTTCTGCCGCGATTCGTGACGGCTCATTGCGATTATTCTTCCGGCGCCCATCTGATTTGCCGAGAGCACACCGAGAAGCCCGACCGCTCCGTCACCAACGACCACCGCGGTCGAGCCCGGTCTTACGTTTGCCGCTTGGGCCGCAAACCATCCGGTGCCCATGACATCGGAAAGTGTGAGCAAACTTGGAATTAAGTCGTCCGGTGGGATGTCTGGCGTCGCGACCAGCGTACCGTCCGCGAGCGGAACTCGAAGGAATGGCGCCTGGGCCCCGATGACCAACTCTTTCTGCACGCAAGAGGATTGATAGCCTGCATGGCAGTGTGGGCAAGTGTTATCGGAGGAGAAGAAAGATCCGATCACGAACTCTCCCGGTTTAATTGATTTTACCTCGCTTCCCACCTCCTCGACGATCCCGCAGTATTCGTGTCCGAATGGAGTTGGTTCGGCAATTCGCTGTATGCCGCGGTAAGTCCACAAGTCCGAACCGCAGACGCAGGTTGCCGAGGTTCTGATGATGGCGTCCGTCGGCTTAATGATTTTTGGATCTTCGCGTTCCTCAAACCTCACATCACGCGGCCCATATATTACTGTCGCTTTCACTCTAAGTCTTCCTTTCTTTGAGATTGGTCGGAGACCTGTTCTTATTCCATCTTCATCAAAGATAAAAATCTTGAAACAATTTTTGCCACTGGCAAAATCTTAAAGACAATGCTATTCATCTTCATGACGCTTAACTCGTTCTAAGAATTGCCGTCCAGTTAAGGCCACTGCGTTACTAGTTGTACGCCTCAACCTGAAGAAACGGCGCCTTTCCGTGTCCCAGAAATTTTCGAGGCGTGAAATCTCTGTCGACGTGCTCCAATTTTTTTCCAAATTCGCCATCCGCTGGCATAGAATCTCGCGTCCCCATGCCACGCATGGGGAAGAATTACGCAGAAGCGGCTCACGTTTTTGGAATGTCATGCCCAAATTTGTGGAAATCGCGAGAATCCGCGCGCACTCTGCCGGCATCATATTTGTGGAACTTCGTCACGTGGACTCTGTTTTATTAGCGCGCAAGTTGGGTTTTTAAAAGAATGAGTAGATTGGTCAAATATTTGAATCTGTTAGTCTTATCGACCTTCCTTGTCGGCCAGGTTCAGTATGCCTATTCAACCTATTTCTGCACAATGATGCAGCAACGCGTCAATGGTCCAACCGTTCATATGAAATCGAAGACAAGTAATTCGGAAATCACCTGCGGTCAGTCTCAGGATGTTAAGTCAATTTCGAACGTTGTGCAGCTCATCCAGGGCGACTGCATCAAACTAGTCACCTCGAAGAAGAGTACGCTGGATAGTTTCACGGATTTACACAAGTCCGTTCAACACTCTGTGCCGGCAGCAATTATTATCGGTAATTCTCTTTCGACGGTTGCTATTCAGTTACTTTCTGCTAGCCATTACCTGCTGCCTGCCGCTGTTTCGCCTCCCTTAGATATCCTAACCCTCAATAGTAATCTTCGCATTTAAGTCCTTTCCTAACTGATAAGTCCTCTTGGACAAAGGTCCAGGCGCCGGATGTATTTTACTCCTTCAGCTACCTCTTTTGTCATCGGTGCTTGTCAATTTTTTCTTCTGATGTTCTCATTGTGCAGTGAATTGTCGCTGCATTGCAAAGGAAAATGGAAAGGCGAAGTATGTTGTTTAAGAATTTTAAATTCTCAATTCTGAATATTGAACTGGGGCTGGTGATTGTTCTGCTGTTTGTGGTCAATGCGTTCGGGCAGTCTCAGCTGGATAGTCTCATCACCACATCGGTGCGCAACAATCCTGAAATCCAGATGGCCCGCTATCAATCGATGGCGGCACAGGCGAAGATAGGTCCGGCAGGAACTCTCCCGGATCCACAACTCAGGGTGGGTGCCATGAACTTCCCGACTGATTTCAATTTCACGTCAGAGACCATGACCATGGTGCCGGACTTCACTTTAATGGAAATGTTCCCGTGGTTCGGGAAGTTATCTGCAGCGGCTGATGTGGAGAAATACGGCTATGAATCTTCGGCGGACAGACTGGCGAGTGTCACTCTTGACGTCGTGACCAATCTGAAAGAAGTCTATGGCCAGACATACAGCGTCGAAAAATCGATACGGTACCTTGAATACAAAAAGCGACTTCTGCAAAGCGTGGTGAAGGTTGCCGAACAGCTTTTCGCAGTTGGCCAGGTTCCGCAGCAGGACGTCTTCCGTGCCACCGCCGAGCTTACAATGGTACAGTCGGGCATCATCACCATGCAGGGCAAGCTGTCCGATTTGGAGGCGAGGCTCGGAGCCATACTCGGAAGGAATGCTCCGTACAGTATAAATGTAGATACGCTATCGCTGCCGAAGCTCGAATCGCTCTCTACACTGGAGGCTCAACTACAGAGCGAAAACCCCGACCTGAGACAGGTAAAGAACATCGAGCGCGCAGCCGTGGCAAAGCAGGCGTATGCCAAGAAGGCCGCGATCCCGGATATCACCGCCGGCGTTTCGTACGGATTTCGCGGCGCTCTTATGCCGACCGGCATGAAAGCACCTAATCTCATGAGCGTTGAGGTAGGAGTAAGCCTTCCAATCTTTTTCGGGGACCGCCAGCAAAAGATAATCGATGAGGCGAATTTTACGCAGCATGCCGCAAACGAACAATATGGCGCGGTCGCGCTCGCGCTGGGCAGCCGGCTTCGCTCGACATATGCCGATGCGGAAGCGCAGGCGAAGCTTATCCCGCTTTATTCCAAGGAATTGATCCCGCAGTATGAGGCGACCTACAACTCTTCGCTGTCATCCTACTCGGTCGGCAAAACGACATTCGCGATGCTGATCGATAATCTTACAACATTGATAAATGCGAAAATAGAATTTGCGAAAATAGAATCGGAATATTTCTCCGCTTCGGCCGAGATTTCGAACCTTGTCGGAGAAGGCTCAGAAGATTATAGAGGTGTCAAATGAGGAAAGCAATTTTAGCAGTCATACCGTTGATCGTGGCAGCGCTTATCCTGGCCGGATGCGGCAAATCAGGAGATGGAAGCAGTAGTTCAAACGGCGATTCAGCCAAAGTCGCCGACAATTCCAGCGGCCGGAAAATTCTTTATTGGTACGATCCGATGACGCCGACGATCCATTTCAATCATCCAGGTAAATCTCCGACGATGGATATGGATCTCGTTCCGATGTATGCGGACGGTGGTGAAAACAACCCGAACGTGATAAGAATCAATCCGGCGATGGTTCAGAACATCGGCGTGGTCACCGCGCCAGTCGAACGCAGAAGACTTACGCGGACGATCGATACTTACGGCGTGGTGATGCCGGATGAGAAGAGCATCAGCGACATAAACACACGTGTCAGCGGATGGATTGACAAGCTTTATTTCGACTACACCGGCATGGAAGTGCGTAAAGCCCAGCCGATGGCCGTGATTTACAGTCCTGAGCTTATTGCAGCCGAGCAGGAATTCCTGCAATCTGTGAGCTTCGCGGATGTCAGCGGGAACACCGTCACTTCGTCAAACAGTCTCATCAGCAGCGCACGTGAACGACTCCGATTCTTCGGGATGAGCGACAGTGAAATCAACGAGCTGCAGAAAACGGGTAAGGTCATCGACCGCGTCACAATCCATTCACCGAGCGATGGCGTAATTCTGGAGAAGGATGTATTCGACGGCCAGAAAATTTCCGAAGGGCAGACTCTTTTCAGGGTTGCAAACCTGTATCACGTCTGGATTCTGGCAGATATTTTCAAAATCGACATGCCGTTCCTGAAGCTCGGCTCACCTGCGACCGTGACTTATAACAGCGGTGAGACTTATCATGGTACTGTCGACTTCGTCTACCCGGAAGTTGATGTCACCGCGAGGAGTGTCAAGGTCC
>JAJYOS010000227.1 GCA_021796055.1 Bacteroidota bacterium | reverse complement strand
CTCGGTGAATGGCTTTTCGAGCAACAGTGTAAACGTTTTCGATGTGAGCGACTTCTCGAACGTGGGGATGATTCAACCCGATTCGGTGAGCAACGGAAGCATTTATTTCGGAACACAGGCTGTCTCCGGGTCAAGGAAGCAGCTCTATGCCGTTGGAGAAAAGGGATACCTTTCGGTGTCGAATATCTCTTCCGTGGCTAACTCGAACCTTCACGGTCAGCTCACGTCGGCGGATCTCATAATAGTAACGGCGCCGCAGTTCAAAACAGAAGCGCTGGATCTTGCGAACTGGAAACAGAGCAACGACGGTCTCAATACGACTGTAGTGACGACAACGAGTATTTATAATGAGTTCGACTGCGGCATTCCTGACCCGACGTCTATAAGGGATTATCTGAAGTATGCCTACACCTACGATCCGGTTACCCCATCTTACGTGATACTCTTCGGCTCGGGTTCGTACGATTACAAGGGGATTGTCGCGAACGACACCGAGTTTGTTCCACCTTACGAGTCGAAGGAGTCGCTATACCAGGTCAACACTTATGCCACCGACGACTACTTCGTTCAGTTCTCAGGTCCGCTGATGCAAACGCCGATATCGATGGTCATAGGGAGACTCCCCGCCCGGTCCGAGGAAGACGCGAAAACTCAGGTTAGCAAGATAGAAGAGTACGAAAAGTCGCCGGATTACGGAAGTTGGAGGAACCTTATTACGTTCGTCGGCGACCAGGGAATAACAACGCAAGGCGGTGACGACGGATCTCTTCACACCGACGCGGCCGACGTCCTCGCTCAGACTTACACCCCGAACTCTTTCGACAAGCGCAAAATATATCTCGTGTTATACCCTGTCGTTAACACCACTCAGGGACGGCGCATTCCGGAAGCAGCGGCGGACATCGTGAACCAGGTAAACCAGGGGACGCTGGTGATAAATTTTGTCGGACATGGCGCGCCGAATGTCTGGTCTTACACGCATGTATTTGAAAACGCGGTCACTATCCCGCAGCTCACGAACAAGAACCGGCTGTCCGTTTTTGTAGCCGCTACCTGCGACTTCTCCAGGGACGACGATCCGACGCAGCAGAGCGGCGGTGAACTTCTCGTTAATTCGGCACAGGGCGGCGCCATCGGTGTGATAAGCGCGACAAGGGTTGTGTATGCATCCGACAACGAAACTATAAACCAGGATCTTTTCTCAAATCTGTTCACACAAGACGCGCAGCGGAATCCGATCAGGATCGGTGAGGCACTTTTCGACGCCAAACAACGGGATTATCAGCTCTATACATATATCAAATATAATTACCTCGGCGATCCGACGGTGCGGCTGGGGATGCCGAAATACCGCGCGAGTCTCGACAGCCTCAACGGTAAATCGCTCCTACAGCTGTCTTACATTCGGGCACTTGATAAGGTGGATATCAAGGGAACGGTGTACCATCCGGACGGAACGGTGTGGAACGACTTGTCGAGCACAGGGCTTCTGACGATATACGACTCCGATAAGCCGACGTATGTTCCGCTCTGGGGCACGACTTACCAGTTCCAGGGCTCGACACTATTCCGCGGCCAGATTTCTATACAGAACGGTAAGTTCGAAGGGGAGACGGTAATTCCGTCTGATATATCGTACAGCAACCAGCAGGGAAAGATTGAACTCTACTTCCAGGGAGGTGGCTCAGATGGACTGGGATATACCCGGAACGTTATCGTGGGCGGTACAGATACTAACGTGACGAACAACCATATAGCGCCACAGTTAAGTATTTATTTCGATTCGAAGAATTTTAAGAACGGGGACGTTGTATCGGCGAACCCGACGATGATAGTTGATTTGCACGCGGTGAACGGTTTGAACCTGTCGGATGTGGCAGTGGGCCATGGTCTTGAGGCGACATTCGACGGACAGCAGTCGGTGAATCTGGCGCCGTACTACACCGGGAAGCTGAACTCGTATCAGGACGGGACGGTTACATATCCGGTAACGAGCGATCTGTCATACGGACAGCATTCGGTTACGGTTCAGGCGTTCGACGTGTTCAACAACCCTTCGGAGGAGAGCGCGACGTTCGATGTAGAGTCGGACACGTCGTTAACGATAAGGGACGTATATAATTATCCCGATCCGTTCAGCAGCGGGACGGCATTCACGTTTCAGAGGACGGCAGCCGGAGGATCAGGAGAGCCGGTGAACGTGACGATCAAGGTGTTCACGATAAGCGGACGATTGATCAAGACGATAAAGGCATACGGAATAACGGACACGTTTGTGAGGATCGACTGGAACGGACTTGATGACGAAGGAGACCGTCTTGCGAACGGAGTATATCTGTACAAGGTAATCGCGACGACGATAGACGGCACATATACCAGCGAGGCGCTCGGTAAAATGGCGGTCGTGCGATGACGTGTGTAGAAATTATTGGTCTAACTGTTTATTATAAGTGTCCAAATGAGGAGTAACGATTTATGAAGATAGCATTGTGTATGGTAGTCGCCGCGGTCTCGGTACTTGCGTTTAGCTCAGGGGCTTTTGCTCAGGGTGAGACTGCTGTGCCGTTTCTGCTTATCTCTCCGAATGCGCGCGCCGGCGGCATGGGTGAGACCGGAACAGGACTTGCCGACGATGGCTCGACAATATTCTGGAATCCAGGAGGACTTGCATTCCTAAGAGGCGATCATATTAGTCTCACGCACGCGCCGTGGCTGCCGGAATTCAGCTCGGATCTCAGTTACGACTTCCTCAGCTATACGCACTACCTGGAAGACTGGGACGGGAATTTCGCTGCGAGCATCACTTACTTCAATCTCGGGACTTTCAATAAGACACTTTCAAACGGACCCACTGTCATCAGCACCTGGCACGCTTTTGAATTTGCGGTGACCGTCGGATATGGTGCCCAGATTTCACCCGGACTCGGATTGGGTGCGAACTTCCGTTACATAAGAAGCGAGCTGGCACCATTCGGCACCGAGCAGGAGGTCGGCACCGGCATCGCGTCGGATGTGAGTTTTGACCTCGGGTTGCTGTACCGGCCGCAGAAGCTCGATCTCCCTTTGATTGGCAACCTGGACGACAGGCTTGGCTTTGGACTTGACCTCAGCAATCTCGGTCCCAACCTGTACTACATAGACCAGGCGCAGGCGGATCCGCTTCCGACCAACCTCAGAGCAGGAATATCGATTCATCTTTTGAAGAGTCAGTTCAACAATATGTACCTGACGCTCGATCTGAGCAGGACTATGGTTCGGGTGACGACCGACTCCACAATAGGCTCGATAACAGGGCCGGACACCGTTTGGACTTTCGTCAACCACGTTGACCCGCTTCCCAAGTCGCTCATCACAACCTGGAACGACGGCAGTGGTCTGAAGCGCATCATAGTCAGTTTTGGCGCGGAGTACTGGTATGGCAGCCCAAGGCTGATAGCCCTTAGAATGGGATACTACAAGGAGAACCCGCAATTCGGCGGTAGAAACTTCCTCACATTCGGCGCGGGAATTCGCTACGACATCTATGGGTTTGACTTCAGTTATATCTCGACGTTCGATCAGAATAACCCGCTTTCTAACCAGCTAAGATTCTCTCTATCCCTGAATTTGGGCGGCCAAAACGAATTCTAAATTCTCAATCCGCAGGGTCCTTCGGACATTAGTCGCGGTGGCGGCGCTGTCCGCAGGATCCGTCGGATACGCGGGCCCGGCTTTCGCGGCGGGTAAACATCTCCGTTCGATGGAGTTGAGTCATCCTATCACGGTCCTCCAGAGCACCCACCCGAACAGGCTGCTTGCGACCGGCACCGTCAACGTTCTCGCCATCATGGTGCAGTTTCAGACCGACAGCACCAGTCTTACAATCGGCGACGGACACTTCATGATGTCGCCGGAGGGCGGCCTCGATGCCCCGCCGCACGATAAGGCCTACTTTGAAAATCATCTCCTCTTCCTGAAGAATTACTTCAATAAGGTTTCGGGCGGCAAACTGAACGTCGACTACACCGTCCTCGATTCAGTCATAACTCTTCCGCATATGATGCAGTACTACTCCCCGCCCAAGACCGACACAAGCAACGCTGATAACCTCGGTTTACTCTACAAAGACGCCTGGCACGCGGCTGACTCGTTATACGGCGGCAGCTTTGACTTCAGCAAATATCAATGTTTCGTTATTTTTCATGCCGGGGCCGGACGCGACATCGATTTCACTTCGACCCTTGGATACGACCCCGTGCCTTACGACCTTCCTTCGATCTATCTGAACACGAAGAGCCTTCAGAACATGTTCGGCGCGTCGTACCAGGGACAGCCGGTTGATAACGGCTCTTTTGTAATCCCCAATTCCATAATCATGCCGGAGAGCGAGCGCTACCTCATAACGGATTCTCCGACCGACACGCTTATAAACCTGACGCTCGGTTCAAATGGTCTTCTGGCGGCAAGCTTCGGAAGTTTTCTCGGACTACCGGACCTTTTTGATACGCAAACCGGCATCACAGGGATCGGGAGATTCGGATTAATGGACGGTCAGTCGATATTCGCGTATGGCGGGCTTTTTCCGCCTGAGCCATCGGCCTGGGAAAAGATTTATCTCGGGTGGGTTACCCCTCTCCAAGTTTCACCGTCCGTGGCTACCCAATACAGTTTGTACGCCAACGAGACGGGCAAGTACTCCGTTTTAAAAGTCCCGATCAATGGAAGTGAATACTTCCTCATCGAAAACCGCGAGCGTGACGCCCTCAACAACGGTGAGGTGATAACTACGTATTACCAGGGCGGTTACCATACGACCAACATCGGATTGGGAAACGACACAACATACTTCGACGGCACACAAATCTATAACATAAACGGAGTGGTGACCGACGCGGACGAGTTTGACTGGGCGTTACCGGAACCAGACTACCCCGGCGATCGCCCGAACTATCACGGCGGCATCCTCATCTGGCATATAGACCAGAGCGTGATCGACGCGAATCTGGCGACAAATACGATCAATGCCAACCCCGCACACAGAGGGGTAGAGGTGATGGAGGCTCATGGCGCCAACGAGATCGGAAGACTCATCGTGGATTTCACCGGCCAGCTTTACTACTACGACGGCTCCGCATGGGATTTCTGGTTCAAGGGCAACCCGATACTTACTTACGTCAACAAGTTCACTCCGACTACAATGCCCAACTCCGACAGCTACAGCGGTGCCGATTCGCACGTGTACATAACGAACTTCGACAGTGCCGGAGCTGTAATGAATTTCGACGTGATGGTCGGCGACTCCAGCGCCCAGCCCACCACGGGATTTCCGAAAAATATTCACGACGCGACTGCCAACTCTTCTCCGGTGTTCGGCCACATCAGCGCGGACGGCAAGCTCCAGGTGATCGCGAATAACGGCGACTCACTCTACGCCTTCAATATGGACGGTACCTCGGCGGGTTTCGACTCGACAGGATTATTTTCAAAAGTGGGCGGAAGGTTCCAGCCCATTGTTTCTTCCGCGGCTGCTTCCTCGAACACGGTTTACGCGATGGACGATTCGGTGTTTTACGGATTTGTCGACCGGGACAACAATCATGATGGCTCAGCCGACGCAATCTTTTCCACCCCGCTTCCATCGGCCGGTTACCCCGCAGCGGAACCCTTACTCGCGATGGGGACGAAATTTATCTCTTTTGGAAATCGCCCCGGGGCCTGGTCGATCTTTTCGTCCACCGGGAATTATATCGGGTCATACTCCGCCAATTTTGCGATAGAGGCCAATTCCTCATCGTCTGGCACATCGGCCACTTCGCCGAATTTCTCCAACTTCGCGGCGGCTGACACCAGCCTGGCTTTCATCAACGTACTCGGTTCATCCGGCGCCTATCCTGTTAACATCGACAGCATTATTCAGACAAATGATACCCACCCTTTCACGGCTTTCCGTTCGTCACCTTCGGTTATTGGCATCGCTTACGGCTGGCTTGCCGCGTCGGCGGCATCGCTTGTAGTTGAGGCCGCTCCGCAATCGATCTATGCTCAGACAGGAACGGGAAACACGTTGCAGCCGGCGGTCAAATTGTTTACGGCGTTTCCGGGTGACACGATCACCACCGGGCCTGTAGTCGCGGACCTCAACGGAGACGGCAACCGGGACATCATATTTGCGACTCAGACAAAAATCTACGCGATTTCCTACACTGGCGCCGTCCTTGATGGTTTCCCGATTTCGACGGTTGGAAGCGAAGTCCTTTCATCCGACGCCAACAGGATATCGGGCTCGATCGTCGTCGCGGACCTGAATGGTGACGGGAAGCCTGAGATAATCTTCGGAACGAAGGGCGGCGAGATATACGCCTTCACAGGCGCGACGGCAAAAATCCTTCCGGGTTTTCCGCTTAGCGTCGGGCAGGGACTCGCGGGCAGTCCGGCGGTAACGTATGATTCACAGACCGGCAAGCTTTACCTCGCGGCAATCGGACTCGACGGCTACCTCTACAGCTGGACTTTCAAAGGATCATCGGCAGCCCAGGTGTTATGGGGAAATCTGCTCGGCGACAACAATCATATGAGCTCGATGGCTCAGCCGCTTGCGTCACAGCCCGTTGTGCCGACGCCAAGCCTGATGCCCACGGCCCAGGTCTACAACTGGCCCAATCCTGTCACGAACGGTCTCACGAAAATACACTTTTATCTTCGGGATAACGCTACGGTGTCGATAGAAATATACTCGTTCGCGGGAGACAAGGTCGCGTCTATTCAGGCGAACGGAGTTGGCGGCGTCGCCAACGAAGTTGACTGGAACGCGAGCAATGTTCAAAGCGGTGTCTACTTCGCGAGAGTGTCAGCTGTTTCATCAAAAGAACGGGACGTGGCAATTATAAAGATCGCAGTCGTTAAGTGAGTCCAATCCTGTCCCGCAAATCCATCCCGGCTCTTCTTGTGGCCATACTGCTCCTTCCTGTCGCTGTCTTCGCCCAGGACGAATTCATACAGCCTGAATTGAATTGGCGCACAATCGAGACGAAACATTTCTATGTCGATTACTATCCCGGCGAAGAACGTACCGCCCAGCTCGTCGCTAAAATCGCCGAAGAAATTTATGGACCGCTGACGAAACTCTACGATCACCACCCCGACCAGAAAGTCACTTTCGTGATCTGGGATACCGACGACTACTCTAACGGCGAGACTTATTTCTTCGATAATAAGATCAATATCTGGGCGTCATCTCTCGATTTCGATCTCCGCGGAACGCACAACTGGCTGCGGAACGTGATCACACACGAGTTCACGCACGAAATCGAAATGAACACCGCCACGAAATTCGGGAGGCACGTCCCCGCCATCTACCTGCAGTGGCTCGGATATCAGGCGGAACGCCGTCCCGACGTGCTCTACGGGTACCCCAATGTCGTCGTAAGCTATCCGATCAGCGGCATTGTCATCCCTGCCTGGTTCGCCGAGGGCGTGGCGCAGTACAACATTCCGCATCTCCACTATGACTATTGGGACACACACCGGGACATGATCCTGCGTGAATACGTCCTGAACAATAAGATGTTCACACTCGATGAGATGGGCGGCTTCGGAAAGACGAGCCTCGGGAATGAGTCGACGTACAACGCGGGGTTCGCCTTCGTGCATTATCTCGCGACAAAATACGGCCCTGACGTCCTGCGGAGACTCTCGATCGCGATGCGGGCGCTGGACGCCATTTCCATCAATCACGCCTTCGAGCAGGTGCTCGGAAAATCCGCCGATACGGTTTACAGAGAATGGAAAACCTTCCTGGCAGAGACCTACGATACCAAAACCGCTCCCATCAAAGAGACGCTCCATCGCGGAGATGTCATAAGTGATGTCGGGTTCGCCAACCTGTTCCCGGTCTTCTCGCCCGACGGGAAGTCGATAGCCTATTGCTCGAACAAGGATAACGACTACTTCGGGACGTCAGCAATTTACATTCGCAATTTGGCCGACAGTACGGAGCGAGAGATTACCGACAATGTGGCCAGTGAGCTCTCCTGGTCGAAGAACGGACGCTATCTCGTTTACTCGAGACAGACCCGTTACAACCATTTTTGGAACAGCCTCTACGACATTTACTCTTACGATCTCAAGGAACACAGGGAAGTCAGGCTGACCCACAGCCTCAGGGCGCAGTATCCAACGCTTGCTTCCGATGACAGCATGGTCGCGTATGTCGCGGCGAACGATGGGACTCAAAACCTCTACGCTGCGGAGATCAATCTGCCCGGTAACAAGATCTATGGCATTCGCCAGCTCACGCATTTCAAAAACGGCGAACAGATATACGCTCCCCGGTGGTCCGAAGATGGATCGAAAATAACTTTCAGCTATTCCACTCAGGCTTCACGTCAGATCGGCGTGTACAACATTGCCGACAGCTCATACAAGTTCATCACACCGACGGGGCAGGACTCCCGCAACCCCATATTTGTCAACGGAGACAGCTCGATTGTCTTCTCTTCCGACCGCAGCGGCATATTCAACATCTATAAGATGAATCTATACACCGACTCGACGGTTGCCCTCACGAACGTCCTCGGCGGCGCTTTCCAGCC
>JAJYOS010000226.1 GCA_021796055.1 Bacteroidota bacterium | reverse complement strand
CTGGCTCGTCGGACTGGTGGTCCTTGTTCGGCCACCAAAGGCTGGCGCCGGTCCCCTGGCACGTGACCATAATCCATGGATTCCCTTGCTTGTCCCTTTTCCAAACGAATCCGCCGTCCCATGGCGGGTTGATCGCGACCTGGGGTTTCCCGGAATAATAAAATATGATGTGGTGTGACGTCCCCGGGGAAAGCTCTCGTGGCATATCGACGAAGACAGCGCCGTATTCACGCGAGAAAGTCAATGCGCTGCCGTCCTCGAAGAGGATGCTGTCCACGTGCATGTTTGCGAAAAGATCGACCTGCATTTTGCTGAACGGTGACACGACATTGAACACTATGGTGTTTGATCCGCTGATCGAGTGAGAAGTTGTGTCCACCGCGATGGAAAGATGGTAGTAAGTGACATCGTAGCATGTTCGAAGAGTGGAGAGGAAGCCTCGCAGAGAATCGGCCTTTGTGAAAGGTCCCCAGTTAAAATGAGAAGGTTCCTGTCCAAAACCGCCGCGGCTTATTAGCATAGCGGCAAGCAGAGTTAATAGTACCGGCCTTTTCATTGCATACACCGTCTTTGGTTTGGTGGGAGTTTAATGGCACAATTTAATATGATGTGCTCCATCGTGCAATGTCGGCAGGAGATCAGCTGTAATGCCTCACTGAAAGGGTTATTTCTCTCGCAAAGGCGCCAAGAACGCAAAGAAATGTTGACGAGCGGTTCGCTTTGCGAGCTTTGCGGCTTGGCGAGAAACCATAAGTGAGGGGTTACGATCAGCTCAGAAGACGGGAATGTTGGGTTGACGCGGAGTCCGTTAAGGGAAAAATGTGACTGTTTCTGCGCCCTATTAGAATTCGTAAGTCTTCATGACAAGGGACGCATCGGTCGTAACGAATGGACGGCGCATTATCGAGGCAGGACGCGGAAACGCAGAGATGCCCCCAATCTTGGGAAGGCAGGCAACCGTTTCTACCGTATTGAGCCTGAGCTTTTCTCCGGCGGGTATGACAAGGGTGACAGTGGCTCCGCTGTCGGGCAGGCCGAAATAATAGAGTACCCACTTTTTCTGCCTACCGACAGGAAAGATGGCGACGGAATCGGGGATGGACTGGCCGTCAACCGAGGCCGAAATAACGTGTGTGTCCGTCGATAGTTCTACCGGACTACCCATCTCAGGTGACCTAACAAGCAGATCAACAAATTGTGCACCCCGGGAAGCGGTATCACTTAGCAGCTTCACTAAAACAGGAGCGATGCTTACGGGAGCCGCCTTCGCAGCCATGCCTGGTTTAGCACGACCCGCGAAGAAATCAGGAATGGAATCCGTCGTTATCCGCTGCCGGAAAAAATGTGAAGTCCACTCGTCAGTTGAGTCGTCAAAGGAAATCCAGTATGCGGTTGAGTCATCCGTGTCGATTGCATAATCGACGCTGTCGGTCCGTGGGTGGTGGGCGTCGATACGGTGAGAGAGGATTGCGACAGCTGCCAGAATCAGTGCGGCTGCACAGAAGGCGATGGGAAGAAACCATTTCTGGTAAGATGAAATTATTGCCAGCTGAGGGAGAAGCGTCAAGATTCCGAGAATGACGAGAACGACAATAGCCGTGACGACTCCGGGAGGTATCATGGTCATGTAAAGGAAATAAATGGTCTGCGAAACCAGGTAGATTCCGGGGGCAGCCAGGATGAGCATCATTATCATGATGACGGGTGACCTGAAGTCCGAATTCGTCGCCAGAAAAAAAAGGATAAGCGCCAGCGAGCTGGAGATAAAAGGCCATTGGAAGATGTATGCGCCGTGCGGAACGTAAGCCGTCGATGCGATCGTCAGGATCAGCCACCATAAGAGTGCGCCAATCGCCATTTCTGACGACCTGAAGAATTTCCTGAGGAAGGTGTAATATCCTGTCGTGACGGCTGCGGCAAGAAAGACGAGGACACAGAGGAATATTCCGTCGTGATAGAACGTGCCGAAAAGAAAATGGCTTGATTCCGGATAGGAACTCTGCAGAGCCTTCCACAAGAAGAACGCTCCCGTACCCAGCACAAGTAATGGGGGAAAAGGGAGAAGGAATCCTACCACAGCTTTGGAGAGTTTTATGGTTCTTCGCTTCATACCGACGAATGCCATGAAAACAAACAGGAATCCCGCGACGACCGTCAGGGAAGTTACAAGCGAAGTGTGATAAAATACAATGGAAGGCCAGATAAAATTGAAATAGATATCGTTCGGAGACTTCGGGCCAGGCAGCGGGATGTTCCCGAAATGTTTTGTGAGTGCAAGCGCATAAGTGCCGTCATGCTGGATGCTGCTCTCGTTTATGTTGGAATAGTCGTCCAGTTCGCTGTGGTAATGTTCAATGTCTCCAATGAAGGCGAAATTCAGCCCATCGACCCCTTTGGCCTTCAGCCACGTGAAATCAGTATTGTTGGGGAGATGTTTGTACATGTCGTATGCCAGCGACGTGGCTACCGGGTCGGGTGAAGCTTCTGTAAATTGTCTGATGAGCCAGCCGTTTCCTTCGCTTGTCTCGAACATCAGCGAAGGGCCGCTGGTGCCGCGCGCCTCGAAGTTCATCGCGACTCCGATTTGTTTCAACAGCGAATCGTTTTCAGCGAGCGCCTGTCCGCCCATCATTCCCTGTTCCTCGCCGTCGGTGAAGACGGCCATGACATTATTCCTGAGTGGGTGAGATGATTTCAGTGCACGCATTGTCTCTAGTAATGTCGCTACGCCCGATCCGTCATCACTGGCGCCGGGACCGGTTGGGACAGAGTCGTAATGCGCCATCAGCATGACTGCTTTCGAGTTGGCAATTCCCGGTAGTACCGCAACTATATTTACAACGGAAGCTGCATAATGAATCCCGTCATAAGAGCCGGTGACGATCGACGTGTCGAGCTGCGGGCTTAGCCCGATAGCTTTGAGTTGTCCTGCTATGTACGCACGCACCTCCAGGTTGGCCTCTGAGCCAAGTGGGTGAGGCGTGCGTGCAATTTCTTTTATGTATCCTGCCGCCCTGTCGGCGGAGAAGAGAGAATCCGGTGCAGTTGCAGGAAGCGGAGCGGGAGGTTGGAGAGAATAAACTGAGTAGAAGATAGCGGCTGCTATAAAGAGTGATGTAATCAATGCGGCCGTTAACGGCCTGAAGTCATTCATGCTCGACATATTATAACCGCATCATTTTAGCAAAATCGGGCATGATTTCACAAGACTTTCTCCAGACCTCAATCGAAGTCGGCAGGGAGTTCGGGATCGCGGAGATGCTTGAAGAACCTACTCAGCTGCGAAGCCGTCGTGCGTGCCGCCGACAGCTCCGGTATTTCGTCTTCTCCGAAGAAATCCACGTCGTCCGTTTCATGACTCGTCGTCTTCTTTCCTCCCTCGATATCACAAAGAAAGAACAGTTTGTAGACATGGTACGGGAAGGGAGGCGTGTGCCCCTGCTTCGCACGATCGAGTACGGCCAGGACCTTCACAGCCCTGACCAGGAATCCGGATTCCTCCAGTACTTCACGTTCGACCGATTGCGACGGTGTCTCATTCGGGTCGGCCCAGCCACCGGGAAGTGTCCAACCGCCGTCCATCCTTTCTTTGACGAGAAGTACTTTGTTGTTCTCAAACACGACTCCTCTAACATCGACGCGCGGCGTCATGTAACCTTCGACATCTTCGAACAAATTCTTGACGTACGTGAAGTCCGTATCGGAATTTGAGGCCATCATCTCGGCGGCAATCTCCAGGATATGCTCGTACCTTTCCCTCTCGAACTCACTCTGCGTGTATGTCAATCCGTTTTGGGCTTCAGCCTGCAGGCCCTTCGCCCATTCCAGCCATTTGGGTTCCAATTGAACTCCTACTCTCTTTCGTTTAACATCGTTCGATATGAACTCCGGTTCCGCTTCATTGCCGGATGAATTTCGTGCAATAACGGCGTGAATTCAAGATTCGCCCTACCAGACGAACGGTATGAGGGCCTTCGTTTTCTTTTTGTATGCGGCATATGCCTCGGGAAATGTTTGCATCATCATATTATCCTCCACGTGCACGCGGTAAATGAATGTGACAATCATGACGATGAGAAGATAGAACCACACGGGCGAGAAGGTGGCCAGCAGGGAACCGAGAAGCCCGGTGAGCATTCCTGTGTAGATCGGGTGCCGCAGGAAGCGGTAGGGTCCCGATGTAACCAGTTGATGATCTTCTTTCAACGACGGATTGAGACTCCAGTTCGTACCCAAATGTCTCCGTGCCCAAATAGCAAAAGCGACCCCCGATACGGAGAGGGATACGCCCGCTACATTCATCGGGAGGCCTCTCGACGCGGTAATCAAAGTGCAAAATATGCGGCGGACACCCCCCGGGTAAAGATACGCCAGGAGTGCAACGATGGCGATCCGCGCGACGCTGTACAAGCGGCCTTTCCACCGTTCGCCCGGCCCGATATCTCGTCTTACGTTTGAGGCTGAGATTACCCAATAGAAAATGAAAACGACCCACGAAGCGATGACAATATCATTGAAAACCGTCATTTGGCTTTTAATCCATACGATCGTTCCGACTTTCTCCCGTGTCACGTCTGCGCGCAGGAGCGCCTTGGTGTGATAGTGCGAGACTCAGCCGCCGCCCGACACTGTTCGCGTAGTCACGCCTGGATCCTCTCGAAAAGCCGGCTTCCTATCGTGAGCAGGAAACCTGTCAGGACTACCAGGACCGTCAGGTCGGTTGTCATTCCGAAGACCGATTGTGATCCGAGGAAAGAGAACCTCAGCCCGTCCACGCCATATGTGAGAGGATCGAGCGATGCGATAATGTCCATCGCCTTTGGCAGGCCCTCGAGAGGGAAGAGCGCTCCGGAAAGGAAGAAGATCGGCATGACCAGGAAGTTCATGATGAGCTGGAACCCCTGCATGTCCTCCATCGTAGATGCGAGCGCGATGCCGAGCGAAGTGAACAATATCGCAACGAGAAAAACCACAACGGCGCCGACAGGGAGGAGGATAAGGTCGTGCGGCCTGAATCCGACCAGAAGTGTGAGGATGAAAACTATTATTCCCTGTATTGAGGCGACGGTTGCGCCGCCGAGGGTCTTGCCGAGCATGATCTGGAACCTCGACACGGGTGCTACCATGGTTTCCTTGAGGAAGCCGAACTGCCTGTCCCATATCAGGTCTATCCCGGAGAAGATCGCCGTGAAGAGGACGCTCATGAGAATGATGCCCGGCGCGAGAAACTGCATATAATTTCCGGCGCCGGCTTTCTTGAAGATTGCGCCGAAACCGAATCCGAACGCCAGTAGAAATAGGAGCGGCTGGCCTAACGATCCTATGATCCTTGATTTCGATCTGAAGTATTTTTTCAATTGTCTCAACCACATTATATAGATTACATTCACTTCTGTTTTACCAACCTCTCTGAAGCTTTTGAGTATCCGATGTGTTTAAGTCAAAGCGCATAGCGCATGGTGCATAGAGCATGGCACGAAGGGCATAGCACACACCGCTACCGAATGCCCGACAATCCATCATTCCGATATTCCATAACTCCATCATTCCCTTCGTTACCTCCTTCGCCCCGCCCACAGTCGTCCCATCCTTCTCATGCGATCCAGACTGCTTGCCTCTTCCTCGCGTATCTTGTGACCGGTCAAACTCAGGAATGCGTCTTCAAGCGTGTCCGCTCCTGTTTGGGTCTTGAGCTCCCCTCCGGTTCCCATCGCGATGATCTTGCCGTGATCTATGACCGCTATGCGATCCGCGACCCTGTCGGCTTCTTCCATATAATGCGTGGTGAAGAAGACCGTCATGCCTTCCTTCTGGTTAATGTCCTTCACGTAGCTCCACATATGGTTCCTCGTCTGCGGATCGAGTCCGAGCGTCGGCTCGTCGAGAAAAAGGATTGTCGGGTGGTGCAGCAGGCCTCTGGCGATTTCCAGCCGGCGTTTCATTCCGCCGGAGAATGTTTTCACGAGGTCATTTTTCCTGTCCCAGAGCTCGACAAAATTCAGAAGATCTTCGATGAGTGTGCCTCTGATATCTTTCGGGACTTTATAGCAGATGGCGTGGAACTCCATGTTCTCGTACGCAGTCAGGTCGTCGTCGAGGCTCGGGTCCTGAAACACTATACCGATAGATTTCCTGACACCGTCTTTGTTTAGCGCCGGGTTGCTGCCGTTCAGGATGATTTGTCCGCCCGTCGGGTGGAGGAGCGTGGTCAGCATTTTTATCGTTGTCGACTTGCCTGCGCCGTTCGGTCCGAGGAACGCGAATATCTCGCCCTTTTTCACTTCGAACGAAATATTGTCTACGGCGGTGAAGTCGTTGAATTTCTTGACCAGTCCTGTTACGGTGATTATATCTGTGCTTTCCTGAATAACGGGCAATTTGTTCTCCTGCTTCAAGTTAATTCAAAATTGAGAATTCAGAATTCAGAAATTGGAGAGCTATCCTCCTCGCAGTGCGTTCACGATGTTCAGTCTGGCCGCGCGGGCGGAGGGTAAGAAACCGCCGACGAAGCCCATGATAATCGCGAAGATTATAGACGCCTGCACGGTCGATGGGTTCAAGGCAAACGAGAACGTCAGCTCGGAAAAGCTTCCGTAGTTCATTGTTGAGATGGAGATGAGCTGCAGGAACGAAGCGAACGCGAGTCCTATTACTCCGCCGATGAGCGAAATCAGGATCGCTTCGAGCAGAAAAACCGTGAGCACGCTTCTTCTTCCGAAGCCGAGCGCGCGCAGCGTACCTATTTCCACTGTCCGGTTGGCAACTTCCGCATACATTGTGATCATGGCGCCAATAGCAGCGCCGATGCTGAAGATTACCGTGACAAAAATTCCAAGCACTCTAATAAAAGTGGTGAGCGACTGGGATTGTTCCGCGAAGTACTCGGGTTCAGGCTTCGCTTCGAATTCGCTCAGCCTTTTGTCCATGGAAAATGCTTCCTTGAATTTGTTGAAGTCGGATTGACTGTCCAATTTCAAAGTGATCGAGGAGACATAATCGCCGCGGCGAAAGTCGTCCTGAACCTGCCTGTAGTCACCCCAGATTTCCGAGTCGAAGCCGCTCCCGTGCGCATCGAAGATGCCCACCACTTTCCAGTAATCGCCGGCTAATTTAATAGAGCTGCCGATTCGGGTCTGCGGATATCTCTTTGCCACGGCCTGTCCCACGATCACTTCACGGAGCGAAGGATTGAACATCCGTCCCTGGACGATCTCTACGTTCGGATGCAGCTCGAATATCGTTTGTGCATTTACGCCGCGCAGCGTGACGTTGTTCATGGCTCCGTCGGGTGTGTTGAGATTGATCACCACTACCGGCTGGTCGGAGATGATCGGCGTTCCGGCAGAATCCCTGGCGAGGTAGGGAAGCGTCGCAACAACATCCTGAGTCTCTCCACGGATGATGCTCGATATTTCTCCGTTCGATCCTTTCCTGACGACCACAACGTTGTCGCGCGATCCTGTCGACACGAGAGTCTTTCTGACTCCGTCTGCAAGCATGAGCACAGCGGTGAACACGAAGATCACCAGTGCGATCCCTATGACAGTTATGACAGTGGAAAGTTTTCTGTTCTTGAAGTTTTTTATCATGTACTTAAAAGGCACTTTCATAACCGGGTCTCCTATCCTGCAAACCTGATTCCATCTGCGATTTTTGTATTCATGGTACGCTGTATTGGGAAGAGAGCGGCAGCGATACCGACGAAGACAACCGCTGCAAATGCCGTTAAGAGCGTGGCCGATTGCACGAAGAGGTCCGCACCCAGGAAGCTCGCGAAACTCGCAAACGACTCCACGACCGGATACGTCAGGAATATTCCTAGCGCTCCGCCGAGGAGGGACACGAGGAGAGATTCGCCAAGTATCATCTCGATGAGATGACGTCCTGAAAATCCGATTGCCTTGAGTACGGCGTATTCTCTCGTTCGTTCGCGCGCCGACATTATCATGGTGTTTGCAAGGACCAGCATGATTATTCCGACGATCACGAACGACACATAATTCATTGCGGAAATAATCGCGCCTGCTGACGCGAGGAATCCCTGCTGGAACTGCCGCTCGGATTCGGTCTTTGTCTCCGCCGGAGAGTTTGCAAAAAGGGCATCGATTCTCCTGCCAATGTCTCCCGAGTTAGCCCCGGCGTCGATCTGCTCGACGTACCATCCAACTCCATCGGCTCTGCCGGGAAAGTCCTGCTTGACTTTCTCGTTCAGGTAATTCCAGTTCAGGAACATTGCCATGGCGTCGGTGCTTTTGAACTTCGGCTTATAGATCCCGGCCACCTGGAACTCCCATGTGCCCGGATATATATCGCCGTCTATAGTTATGACATCTCCGACCTTGAAATTGTATCGCTGTGCCAGCGCACTTCCAACAATGCAGTCGTTCGGCTGGTTCCGGAAGGCTGCAAGAGTTTTGCTGCCAACCAGGTATTCGGGATACACCGAGAAAAATGTGCCGGGATCGACGGCATACCTTGCAAAAAAATGGCTCTGGTCGATGTATGTTCCACCGAACCAATTCATGTATGTGACCTCCCTGACGCCCGAAACCTGCTTTATCTGGTTGTAGTA
>JAJYOS010000225.1 GCA_021796055.1 Bacteroidota bacterium | reverse complement strand
GGGTTTTCGCCGGTATCACAGAGAGAGCCGGCAAAAAGTTCAAGGGTGGCAGCTCCGGAACAAAAATCTCAGTCGACGGCGGGAGTCTCGCTTAGTCATGGCGGCTTGACAAATGCCGAGCGCGCGTTTTTTGCGAAACTGTTTCCGGAATCCTCGTCGCAAATACATGCCCATTCAACTTATTCGCCCAACGGTATTCATTCTTCCATGGAGCCCGGGCAAATCATAAATAGAAAGGTGTAGGATGCAGGTCAGTGAACTTCAGGCAGCGATAGGCAGATTGGCGCCTGATATTTCTGCTAACAAAAGCGCCAACGATGCGACAACAAGTTTTGGGGAAATGCTCGACGGCTTCGTCAATCATGTCAACGATCTTCAAAACAGCGCGAACACAGCCATGGACAAGATGGCGTCTGGCCAGCCGGCGGACGTCAACGAGGTCATGGTCGCCATGGAAAAGGCAAAGGTAAGCTTCGACATGCTTCTTCAGATCAGGAACAAGATGCTCGATGCTTACAAGCAGATTATGCAGATGCAGATGTGAGTCGCTGACAAATGGCAAATTCACCGTCGTCTTTTCCCGGCCAGTTCTCATCCATATTTAAGAAGCTGACTTTTCAGCAGAAGATAGGCATTGGTATCGCGGCCGTAGTCTCCGTGATCGCCGTTGTCATGCTGATAAACTGGGCAAACAAACCGACATACGGCGTGCTCTTCTCCAATCTGGAACCACAGGATGCCTCAAAGATAGTCGATAAGCTGAAATCCGCGGCGGTGCCCTACGAATTGGGCGACCAGGGCAAATCGATCCTGGTTCCTAAGAACAAGGTCTATGCGCTACGGCTGCAACTGGCCGGAGAGGGCCTCCCGAAATCAAGCATCGTCGGCTACGGAATTTTCGACAAGCCGACGTTTGGGATGACCGATTTCACTGAACGGGTGGACTACAAGAGGGCTCTGGAAGGAGAGTTAGAAAAGACGATACTTCAGCTTGACGAAGTTCAGGGAGCAAGCGTGCGTATCGTCATTCCGGAAAAGGCCCTGTTTCGCAGTCAACAACAGAAAACCACGGCGTCCGTCTTCCTCAAACTGAAACAAGGGGCGCACCTGAACGCGGAAGAAATAAACGGTATTCAGAATCTTGTTGCCGCGAGCATAGAAGGACTCAGTCCGGACAACGTTACGATAGTCGATTCAAAAGGAGACATGCTTTCAAGAAAAACTTCGGGCATTGATGCACTGACATCTTCGGAGTACGATCTTCAGACAAAAGTTGAGAACTATCTTGCCAACAAGGCCCAGAGCATGCTCGACGCCGTTCTCGGTCCAGGCAACGCGATAGTCAGGGTGAACGCCGATCTGGATTTTAACCAGGTGGAGAAGACTACGGAGCAATATGATCCGAACAGCGTTGTCCTCAGCGAGCAGACGATGCAGCAGCATTCGGCAGTCCCGGCAGACTCGCTCTCGAACAATTCCGGACAGACCAACGTCGTTACCAACTATGACGTTGGAAAGACAGTGGAGAAGCTGGTCGGCAGCGTCGGAAGCATAAAGAAGCTCTCCGTTGCGGTGCTGGTAAACGGGAAATACACTGCCATAAATAAAGGGGGAGTGCAGACTATCGAGTATACTCCGCGAAGTCAGCAGGAGATATCCCAGCTTACGAACATCGTGGAGTCTGCCGTCGGATATGACGCGAACCGAGGAGACCAGGTCTCTCTTGTCAATATTCCCTTTGAAAACGGCAACCAGCAATACATGATGAAGCAGAAGCCCGGTTTCAATGTTCAGAATTACGCGGACAAATTTGTGATACTCGCCGCGATGATCGGGGCCATAGTGGTCTTTCTATCGATTTTCCGAAAACTTCGGAAGCAGGAAGCGGAACCTTTGAAGCAGGTAACGGTCTCCAGGCAGCCGAAACAAGCGCTTGCCGATGGTGAGAGGGCATCGCTCAACGCTCGGGATAGGGAGGATGTCGTCGAAAGTCTGCAGGCCGCCGAATATTCGGAGGAAATTCTTAGGGCTCAAAAGATCAGGGAGACCGTCGGAGAATACATACAGACAAAGCCGGTAGACGCGGCAAAATTATTGAAAGTTTGGCTAACGGATGGCGGTGAAAATGTCTAAAGAAGTTGCCCGTCAGATCACATTTGAACAGTTGACCGGAAGGCAGAAGGCCGCAGTCCTCATGATAGCTCTCGACGTGGAGAGCGCCGCCCATATTTTCAAACACCTTGACCAGGGAGAGATCGAGAGACTTACGGTCGAGATTACGAACATGCAGGGAGTTCATTCCAACGTAATCAACAAAGTGATGGAGGAATTCCAGCAGCTCAGCCTGGCCCAGGAGTATATCGTTAAAGGCGGCCTCGATTATGCCCAATCTGTCCTCGAGAAGGCTCTGGGTGCTATGAGGGCGGGCGAGATAATAGAGAAGGTAAAGGAACTCACGACTGTTAGGGGCTTTTCCGTCTTGAAAAAGGCGGAGCCGCGACAGTTGGCGAACTTTCTTCAAAAGGAACATCCCCAGACGATTGCCCTCATCCTCAGTCATCTCGCGTCCGAACTGGCAGCGGACGTGCTTGAAGCTTTCCCGGAGGATCTACGGGCTGATGTCGCTTTCAGGGTCACTACGCTTGGAAGGGTGGCGCCTTCGCTCGTGGGTGAAATCGAGAGTGTCGTGGATGAGGTAGCGGAAGAGGTAATAAATGAAAACAGTACCTCGACCGGTGGTGCGAAGGCGATGGCGGCTATACTGAACAAAGTCGGCGTTGTGCAGGCGAAATTCCTGATGACCGCGATCGAGCAGCGTGACCCGCAGGTTGCCACGGAGGTCAAGCGCCTGATGTTCATGTTTGAAGACATCCTTTACATCGATGACCGCAGCGTACAGCGGATACTTCGCGAGGTTGACAAGAAAGATCTTACCCTTGCGCTCAAGATCGCTGATGATAAACTCAAACAGAAGATATACGCGAATATGTCCGAGCGTGCGACGGAGATGATCAAGGAAGAGCTCCAATTCATGGGCCCTGTGAGACTCCGGGATGTGGAATCCGCGCAGACGAGAATAGTCGATGTCATCCGCCAGCTGGAAGAAAACGAAGAGATTGTAATCGGAGGAAGAGGGAGCCCGGAGGATGTCTTTGTCTAGAGAGTCAGTGCAGGACGGCAAGCCGAATGTCATCAAGCTTCATTCTCGCTTTCATGATTTGAAGATCGTGGACTACAGAAGTGTGATTGAAGAAATAGTTGCCGACAAGAAGAATATTGTTAAAGTCGACGTTGAAGATATCGTCGGAAGTGCCCAGCCAATGATTGGCGAGCCGGTGGCGATAGACGTTGACGCGGGGCTCCAGGAGGCGGCTAAGAAAGCGGTAGCTGAAGCGTACGAAAAGGGATTTGAGGCCGGAAAGCTCGAAGCTTCCATCACGCTCCAGTCGGAATACGACCGCAAAGTGGGAGAGGTAACCGAGAATTTCCCATCCGTGCTTAGGGAGTTTGCAGCCGAGGTGGCAAGATTCAGTCAGGATTTTGATAGAGCCGTGGTGACGCTGGCTCTGGCGATAGCGAGAAGAATCGTCGCGAGAGAAATAGCGGAAGATGAAGGCGCCGTCCTTGCCAAATCGCGCGAAGCGATAAAGAAAATCATCGGCGTCGAGAAGATAAAGATTCACATCAATCCTTCCGATGAAGAATATATGAGGGAGCACAGGAACGACCTGAGCGCCTATGCCGACTCCGTGAAGGAGATTGTGATAGAAGCCGACGGCAAAGTTGAGCGTGGAGGATGTATCATCGAAAGCGAACTCGGTAATATAGACGCGAGGGTATCGACTCAATTTGAACTCATAGAAGAAGCCTTGTTAGGTTTAACCAAATAATGAGCGCAGCTTTTTCCGGAACGGACACTTACGTGGAACACATCGATAAGTATATCGACCAGCTTGAGAGACTCGACCTTGTCAAGGTGAACGGTCGTGTTTCGGAGGTAATTGGTCTGGTAATAGAGTCTGTCGGACCGACAAGCTCGCTTGGCGATGTGTGCAGCATAAAGTCACGAGACGGTGAAGAGCTCTGTATGTCCGAAGTGGTTGGCTTCAGGAGCAACAGGGTTTTATCCATGGTGCTGGGAAGCGCGTCGAGCATCGGTCCGGGAAGTGAAATTGTGGCTAGCGGCAAAACATTCTCCGTTGGTGTCGGCATGGATTTGCTGGGGAGAGTTTTGGACGGTCTTGGCAGGCCTATGGACGGTCTTGGCCCGGTCGATTTCGAGGAAATGCGCTCGATATATGCCGCTCCGCCAAATCCGCTTGAGAGGAAGAGAATCACGAAGCCGATTTCCAGTGGAATCCGCTCGATCGATTCACTCATCACGATGGGAAAAGGTCAGAGAATGGGAATCTTCGCCGGGAGCGGCGTGGGCAAAAGCGTCACTCTTGGCATGATTGCCAGAAACTCCAGCGCCGACGTGAACGTGATCGCTCTCGTTGGCGAACGCGGCAGGGAAGTAAGGGATTTTATAGAAAAAGAACTCGGCGAAGAAGGCCTGAAGAAAAGCGTTCTCGTGGTTGCCACGAGCGACCAGGCCTCTTTGATACGCGTCAAGTCTTCACTCATAGCCACAACGATCGCTGAATACTTCAGAGACAAGGGACTCGACGTACTCCTCATGATGGACTCCGTCACGCGCGTCGCGATGGCGCAAAGGGAAGTTGGACTGACGATCGGCGAACCGCCGACTACCAAAGGATATACTCCAAGCGTGTTCGCGTTACTTCCGAGGCTCCTCGAGCGCGCCGGTAACTCCCGAAAGGGAAGCATCACGGGTCTGTACACGGTTCTTGTCGAAGGCGACGATATGAACGAGCCGATAGCCGACGCAGCGAGATCGATACTCGACGGACATATCGTGCTGTCGAGGAAACTCGCTTCCTCCGGTCATTACCCGGCCGTCGACGTACTTGAAAGCGTCTCCCGCGTTATGCCCGACGTAACGACCAGAGACCACAGGAAAGCCTCCGGATATCTTCTGGATTTGCTCGCTACCTACCGGGAAGCCGAGGATCTTATCAACATAGGCGCGTACGTGAAGGGAAGCAGCCAGAAGATAGACAAAGCGGTCGCGATGATAGAGCCGATAAGGAAGTTTCTCAGACAGGGAATGGATGAGATTTCGACGTTGGATGATGCCTTGAGCAGGCTAATGGAATTGACCAAAGACTAGGATATGTGAGAGATGGCAAAATTTAAATTCAGACTGCAATCGTTGATCAAAGTTAAAGAGATACAGGAAAAGAAGGTGGAGCGGGAGCTTGCGACTATCAAGAACAACATACTGAAGGAGCAGGCCCGTCTCGATGATCTGAAGCACGAACACGAAAGACTTGTTTCGGCCTCTCCTGTCGAGGGCAAAGTGAGAGCCGCCGATATCGCTCTTCGCCAGGACTACATCCAAAAAATTTCCAGCCAGATACATTTCGAGAACACGAGAATCGTACTCCTGACTCAGTCGGAGAATAAGAAAATCGACGAAGTAATGGAAGTGAAGAAAGACAAGGAAGCCATCGAACGCCTGAGAGAAAAAAGGTTTGAAGAATACAAGAAAGACATTGAAAAAAAGGAGCAAGTGTTGATCGACGCGCTTGCCCAAAGGATTAGCGGCTGAAGATGAAGACTATAGTCGCGTATGTCCTTGGATTCTCGGTGACGTTCACTGTCATTGCCGGTGGAATGTACTTTTTGTCGGAAAAATACCCGTGGATGTTCGGGCAATCCGACGCGCAGACCGTGAAGAATGCCAGTGCTAAAGTTGCGGCAACCAATCCGGGTGGACTTGTGGGAATGAGCGGCGGGAGTGCCGGAGCCGATACTTCAAGCGGCGCGAACGAGACCGTTATCACGCTAAAGAAAATGCTTGCCGCCAAGAACGATACAATCGCGGTCAGGGACGATTCGATCAGGTCTCTGAGCAGGTCTCTCTCTCAACTTCAGATGAAAACTTCCGATGCTAGTAGTATGATTGCCCAGCTTCAAAGCGAAGTCAATTCCTGGAAAAGCAAAAAGAAGGCGGACCTTGCGTCTGCTTATAACGACATGGATCCGGCCATTGCGGCGAAAATTATGACAAACCTCGACGACCGTGATATCATTTTCATTTTATCGACAATACAGAAGAAACAGGCAGGAAAAATTCTTGGAGATCTTGATCCTACCAGGGCCGCGAAACTGATGATGAGTCTTAATACCACCAAATGACGCAGGCAATCCAGATATTGGGCTCAAACGCCTCTGGTCCATCGACGACAGGCGGAGCGCAGCCGACAGGTTCGGCTTCCCCTGTCAATGCGCTGGGATTCAACGCGTTGATGGAAATCTTGGCGTCGCTACTGACGGTCAATGGAGGCGCTCAAACTACTTCAGCGCAAAGCTATCCTGCCGCAGCCCAATCAGCGGATCCATTGTCACAGACCACTTCTTCCTCAGGGACTTCATCCGGAAATTCAGGCGTCACATTACTTGAGCAATTGACCTCCATTTTATCCGGAAGTGGGCAATCTAAACAGGGAAAAGATTCCGCGAGCAATTCGCAGACTGCGGCGCAGTATTCGCTCGCAGGCTTGGCTATCGCTCCGGCTTATCCGAGTATGGCGCCGACTCAAACAGACCTGCCGAACAACCCGCAGCTCGCTTTGACTGGTATTACGACCGCGATGCTGTCGCAGGTTGAGAAAGAGCTTGCCTCGCTCGTGGAGACTAATCAACTCTCCGCGACGCAAGGAAGTTCATCGGCGATCGTCGGTGATATCGCCCAGCCGAACGCGAACTCAGAAAGCAACACGGCTAATCCTGCCAGCACGAACGAGCAGTCAGCGGTTTCTCCAGCGACCGAAAAGGAATTAGCGAATTTATTGTCGATAGCCTCGGGAAGTGCGCCAGACCCTAAGGCGCTTAAGGAGTTGAACGCCATATTAGCTGGCGTGAACGGCGGCGACGCAGTTTCTATGCAGGATATTCTTCAGAGATTAGAGGCATCGGCCAAGCTTGCCGCATCCGCGCAACCTTCACAGCCGGTATCGCAAGGGTATGCAGTCGCTCCTTCTACTGGCACTGCCTCTGCGCAAGTCCTCGGTTTTCCTCAGCAACCGACGATTAATATCAGCAACGCGAATCAGCAAGGTGTTGGTGCGCCGGTGCCGTCTCCTCAAGGCAACGGGACGACCGCCTCCGCTCAACAAAGCAATGTGACAGCGGCCTCAGTTGCTTCACCGGTGTCCGCAATGACGGCGGCCACGATTGAATCCGCCGCCACACAGGGTAACGCGACCGCCTCGTTAAGTGCCGGAGCTGCTTCAGCTTCTCCGCAAGCGAATACGGCGAGTCAGGGTTCAAATCTGTCAGCCGCCGCGACGCAGCCTCAGATTGGACAAATCCAGGCGACTGCCACGGGGCAGGGAAATCAGAGCACCGCGGGCTCAGGTAAAGACTCCGCGGATTTACTGAAAGCGGATGCATCGCAGGCGTATATTGCGGCTTCCGGTCAGCAGAAAGTGAGTACCACATTCCAGCAGACATTGTCGGCAGTGGCTCAGAACCGGCCCACGACTCTTGTGAAGCCAGACGCGCTCCAGCTTGCCCAAAACATGGTTAGGGAAGTCAGGCTGATGTCGCAGCAAGGCAAGACGGTTGTAAACATGAAGCTTGAGCCTGAATCACTCGGATCTGTTACGCTCCAGGTGTCAAGCGAAGGGGGTAAGATCAGCGCGCAGTTCAACGTGAAGACAGCGGATGCCAGAGCTTACCTGGAAGCAAACGTTCCTGAGATAAGGCAGGCGCTAGAAACCAACGGTGTGTCGGTATCTCATCTTGGAGTGAACCTATCGGGTGGTGAATTGCCCGCGGGAAATCAGCAGTTTGGTTATCAACCGAAGAGGCAGCGGACCAGATATTACAGCAATCAGGGTATCGCCGCGATTTCAATAGCCGCGCCCGAGACATCAAGGACCTTCGGCTACAATACCATGGAAATGCAACTATAGGTGAACTATGCAACTAAATGACATAACGTCCGCTTTGCCAACCGCAAATGCGACTACGTCGGGAACGACGGCTACTACTTCTTCTTCCTCCAGCCAGTCGTCTTCGGGTACCGGCACCTCTCAGACGCTTAATGAGCAGGATTTTCTGCAGATGTTGGTGACTGAACTTCAGAACCAGGATCCGACGAATCCTCTCCAGAGTACAGCCCTGGCGGCACAACTGGCGCAGTTCAGCTCCGTAAGTGAGCTGCAGACCCTGAACACGAACGTCCAGAATTCGACGAACGCGAATCTCGTCATGACCCAGTCTATCAGCAACACAATGGCAGCGACATTGATCGGGAAGAAGGTTCAGGTGAATACCTCACAAATCAATTATGATGGCACGACCAACCCGACGCTCGGGTTTACGCTGCCTAGCAGCGCTGCGGATGTTAAGGTAAACATTCTGAACTCCAACGGGACAGTAATTAGGACGATCGATGAAGGACCGATGGCGAGCGGCGACCAGACCATGACGTGGGATGGAAAAGACAGCTCCG
>JAJYOS010000224.1 GCA_021796055.1 Bacteroidota bacterium | reverse complement strand
CGGGCGGCTCCTGCCATCCTCGCAAGGTTCGAGCAATTCTTCCGGTGGATTTTTATCCCCTCGCCGGTCGTCACGAAGCCGACGATCTCGTCTCCCGGGATAGGGTTGCAGCACTTCGCGTAGGAAACCTTCCAGTCGCTCCGCGAGCCGTCGACGACGATGCCCTCCGAAGCTTTCCTTGCGATCTCGACAAAAGTATGTGCAGGCTTGGTGCTCTCGGCTGATTCCTTGACCGATCTCTGCTGCGTGAGCCGGGCTATGATCCTATCCGGCTCCACCTCCTCTTCTGCGACTGCAACGAAGAACTTCTGCGGGTTGTCGTACTTAAGATCACGCACAAGCTTCGTGAAATCGTCCTCCGACAACGTCAACTTGTGCTTCTTGAGCCTCTTAGCCCACGCTTCTTCTCCTTCCGCAGCCTTCTTTCTGGTCTCGTCGTTTATCCATCGCCTGATGTGCGCCTTGGCTTTCCTGGAGACGACGAACTTCTCCCAATCCGGGTTGACATTCTGGCTGGAAGAAGTAATGATCTCGATCTGATCACCGCTGTTGAGCCTGGTATTGAGAGGGACAATCCGCCCGTTGACCTTCGCTCCGACACAGTGAGTGCCTACCTGGGAATGTATCTCGAAAGCGAAGTCGACCGGAGTCGAACCTCTCGGCAGAACCTGCAGGTCGCCTTTGGGAGTAAACACATAGATCTCGTCCTGGTAAAGATCGAGCTTGAAACCCTCGAGAAAGCTCTTAGCGGCATCTTCAGCGCCCGAGACTGCCGGTTGCTCCAGGATCTCGCGGACCCATGACAACCACTCGTCTAGTTTGCGGTCCGAGGCTTTGACGTCTTCCTTATATTTCCAGTGAGCCGCCACGCCGCGCTCGGCAACCTCGTCCATCTGCCGAGTCCTGATCTGGACCTCGACCATTTTTCCCTCGGGGCCCACTACGGTTGTGTGGATCGACTGGTATCCGTTCTGCTTCGGCACCGAGATGTAGTCCTTGAAACGTTCCGGTACAGGCGTGTAGATTTCCGAGACAATGCCGTACGCAGAGAAGCAGTCGTTCTTGTCTGCGGTATCCAGAATCACGCGCACGGCGAAGAGATCGTATATCTCTTCAATCGGCTTGTTGCGCTTGACCATCTTGTTGTAGATACTGTAAATGTGCTTCGGCCTGCCGGTGATTTCGAACTCGTACTCAGCCTCTTCGAGACGCTTTTTTATCGGTTGGATAAATTTCCTTATGTAACCTTCTCGTTCTCTCCTCTTCGCGTTCAGTTTCCGCGAGATATACTCGTAATCCGTGCTGTTGATGTGTTTGAACGCAAGGTCTTCGAATTCCCATTTTACTTTTGCTAGACCGAACCTGTGGGCAAGGGGGGCGTAGATCTCCAGCGTTTCCCTGGCGATCCTCTGCTGTTTGTCCGGTGCAAGGAAGGCAAGCGTTCTCATGTTGTGCAGGCGGTCGGCAAACTTGATCAGAATTACCCGCACATCCCTTGCCATCGATAGGAGCATTTTGCGGTAATTCTCAGCCCGGGTTATCTCGTGACTTTCCACCGCACCCGAAATCTTCGTGACCCCGTCGACTATCTCGGCTATTTCGTTTCCGAATTGCGTTCTGATGGCTTTCAGGTCATAGCCTGTATCCTCAACCACGTCATGCAGAAGAGCTGAAGCGACCGAGATATCGTCAAGCGGAATCTCCTTGGCCACTACGAGGGCAACTTCATACGGGTGTGAGAAAAACGGCTCACCGGAAGCTCTGGGCTTGCCCTTGACATGTGCGTTCCAGCTGAATTGAAAAGCTCGCCTTATCAGATCCTCGTCAAACGTGTACAGGTTGTTCCTGCACGCTTCAAGAAGGCGGTTAAGTCTTTCGACACTTTTTACGTCAGCAAGGTATGACACTTCTGGTAATCTTCCGGAATTTCTTTCTTTATTCAATTTAGGGGCGGCAGATAAATTTCCAAGCCCTTTAGGAACTGCCTCTAAGGAAGAAGGGGCCCAGTCGTCGAGAAAAGACGGATTCGCAGCTGCAGAGTGCCGAGGACGCCTAGAAACGCGATTTTGTGGCACTCACGTTGACTTTGTTGCCCCCGCAGGCTAAATTAACCAGCAAATCTGCCGAGCCTTAGGCTGGTTAAAGCCGGGGTGGCGGAATTGGTAGACGCGAAGGACTTAAAATCCTTTGGCCCCAAAGGGCCGTGCGGGTTCAAGTCCCGCCCTCGGCACGGTCCGAATCGCTCAGGGGCGATTAGCTCAGTTGGTTTAGAGCGCTACATTGACATTGTAGAGGTCAGAGGTTCGAATCCTCTATCGCCCACGGAAAGTGAGACCGTGCCTGACCGGTAGAGCCGTCCCGCTTTGCGTGGATCGACAGGTACGAATTTCATAGTCAGTTCAACAGGAAGTAAGTTCCAGAAAATTGAGAGCAAAACAAGTCGGTAATTATCGGAAGAAATCGCCGGAGTTTGGTTCCTCAAGAATCGGAGCATCCTCCGATTTTTTGTTATTAAATGAATAATCCATTATGCCAAAAGTAACGTTACCGGACAAATCGGTCATTGAAGTCGAGCCGTCCACCCCGGCGGCGGAGATAGCCAGAAGAATTAGCAGGTCGCTGGCTGAAGACGCACTCGCCGCAAAGATCAACGGTAAGGTGTCAGACCTCAACACGCCCATAAATATCGACTGCGAATTACGGTTCCTCACCTTCGACGACCCGGAGGGGAAAGAGGTATACTGGCACAGCAGCTCGCACCTCATGGCACATGCGGTCCAGTCGCTGTTTCCGGAAGCTAAATTCGGCGTAGGGCCGGCAATAGACGACGGCTTTTATTACGATATCGACATAGACAAGACTCTCTCGCCGGCCGATCTCGAGGCGATCGAGCAAAAGATGCATGAGATCGCGGAGCGGAATGACCCTTTCGTGAGAAAGGTGATTCAGAAAGACGATGCTCTGAAATTCTTCAAGGGGAAAAAGGATCCATACAAAGTCGAAATCATCGGCGCTCTCGACGGGACTATAACTTTCTACAGCGAGGGCGATTTTACCGACCTCTGCCGCGGACCTCATGTCCCTGCGGCGGGCAAGCTGAAATATTTCAAGCTCCTGGGTACCAGCGGCGCTTACTGGAGAGGCGACAGCAAGAACAAGATGCTGCAGCGAGTCTACGGTGTCTCCTTCCCGAAAAAGAAGATGCTTGAGGACCACCTCAAGATGCTCGAGGAAGCAAAGTTGCGCGATCATAGGAAGCTCGGGCGTGAGCTTGAGCTCTTCGTCTTCCACGATGTCGCGCCGGGCGCGCCATTCTGGCTGCCGAAAGGGATGATCATCTTCAGGGAGCTGGAGAAATTCATACGTGAAGAACTCGACAAGCTGAATTACGACGAGATCTCGACGCCGATGCTGGTCAAAAAAGATTTGTGGGAACAATCGGGACACTGGGGTCACTATAAAGAGAACATGTTCATCCTCAACGTCGAAGAGGAAACATATTCACTCAAGCCGATGAATTGTCCTGAAAGCACATATGTTTACCGGCACAAAGTAAGAAGCTACCGCGATCTGCCTCTGCGCTATTCGGAGATCGGACGTCTTCATCGCAACGAGATTTCCGGCGCGCTCGGCGGTATGTTCCGCGTGCGTCAGATAACGATGGACGACGCACACATTTACTGCCGCCCAGACCAGATCCTGCCGGAAATCAACGATCTGATCGGCCTCATCAGACGTGTCTACGGCCTGTTCAAATTCGAGGTTTCTTTCAAGCTCTCCACCAGGCCTGACGACGCAATGGGCGATCCGAAGCTGTGGGAACAGGCTGAGGGCGCACTGAGACAGGCATTGGAACAGAACGGCATCAAGTATGGTGTAAAGGAAAAAGACGGCGCCTTCTACGGACCCAAGATAGACATACAAATCAAGGATGCCCTCGGGCGGGACTGGCAGGTAGCCACGATCCAACTCGATTTCGTGATGCTCCCCGAGAGGTTTGATCTGACATATATAGATGTGGACGGCCAGGCGAAACGTCCCGTGGCGATACATCGCGCGGTCTTCGGGTCGTTCGAACGGTTCGTGGGAATCATCACCGAGCATTTCGCGGGCGCCTTCCCGACATGGCTATCGCCCGTCCAGGTCGCGGTTCTTCCCATAACAGACAGCTTCATCGATTATGCGAAGTCGGTTGTGGAAGCACTGAAAGAGCGGAACGTCAGAGCTGAGCTTGACGATCGCAACGAGAAAGTCGGCTACAAGATCCGCGAATGGGAAACGAAGAAAGTCCCGTACATGTTGATTGTGGGACAGAAGGAAAAGGAATCCGGCACCGTCTCGGTCCGAAAACACCGCGAAGGAGACAAGGGAGCCCGGCAGCTTCAGGAGTTTGTTTCAAGCCTAACAAAGGAAATAGTGGAAAAAAAATAGGAGACCGCCTATCAACACACCAAAACTCAGGATCAACAGCGACATCAGAGCGGCAAACATACGCGTCATTGATTCCGACGGCAAACAACTCGGCGTCATGCAGCCGCGCGAGGCTCTGAAGCTCGCGGAGACCAGGGGTCTCGACCTCGTCGAAATAGTTCCGACCTCGAACCCGCCGGTCTGCAAGCTGGTCGATTACGGCAAGTACATGTACGAGGTTACGAAGAAAGAAAAAGCCAAGACCAAAGGACAATCGTCGGCTCAATTAAAGGAGATCAGGTTTCATCCTAATACCGACGAACACGATTTTTTGTTCAAGGCGAGACACGCCAAGGAATTCCTCGAACAGGGTCACAAAGTGAAAGGGACCGTTCATTTCAAGGGACGGGAGATCACCTACGCGGCCCATGGAGAGGAGCTCCTGAACAAATTCGTTGAATTCCTTACGGAAGTCGGGAAGGTCGAACAGAAGGCCAAGTTGGAAGGAAAAAATATGGCGGTCATCATAGCTCCCGACAAGAGCAGGAAGAAAGCGGCCGAACCCAAGCAAAAAGAGGCAAAGGAGAATTGAAATGCCGAAGATGAAGACAAATCGCGCAATGGCAAAGAGAATAAAGCGAACAGCGAACGGGAAATACCTGAGGGAAAAAGCTTTCAGAAGCCATATCCTGACGTCCAAAACGCGGAAGCGAAAACGCCACCTCCGCCACGCAGGCGTGCTGGACAAGACCGATGTGAACCGCGTCCGCGGCATGTTGAACGAATGAGTCCGACTGGCGTGACTCTTTAGCACGAAAATGTTATATTTTAATCGATAATGGAGAAAAGGTAAAATGCCACGTGCAAGAAACAAGGTAGCTTCTCATAGAAGGCGAAAAAAGACTCTTGAGTTAGCTAAAGGCTACTGGGGCGCACGCAGCAAAGTACATACTGTTGCGAAACATCATGTCGAAAAAGCGCTTCAACACGCATATAGAGACCGACGGAAGAAGAAACGCGAGTTCCGGAGCCTGTGGATAGTCCGCATCAACGCGGCAGCCCGGGAAAACGGAACCACTTATTCCCGCCTGATCTCCGCACTTGCGAAAAAAGAGGTCTCGATAAACAGGAAAGTTCTGGCCGACCTTGCCGCGAACAACCCGGAGACGTTCAAGCAAGTCGTCCAATTCGCTTTTAACTGATCCAATCTTCCCGCGTTCGGAAAGCCGGTATTTCTGAAACGCGGGAAGATTTTTTGTGTCCGGAAAAATAACACCGCAAAGACGTGAAGGCGTAGAGTTTCTTATAATCAGGTTCTGATTCTTCTTTGCGTCTCAGCGCCTCCGAGGTGAAACCGTTTGCAATGGAAATGCTTGAAGAAATTCTGAAGCTGAGAGAAGAGGCCACCGCTTCGCTCAATCTGCTCAAGACGCAGGAAGACGCGGAGAATTTCAGGCTTCAATATCTTTCCAGGAAGGGGTCGGTCGCACAGCTCTTCGAAAGACTGAAGGAAGTCCCGAAGGAAGAAAAACCTGCGATCGGGAAATCGCTCAACGAGCTGCGAAATTTTCTCGAGGCGGAATTCCAATCGGCCGGGCAGAAAATCACCGCTGCCAAAGCCGCAGACATCGGCAAGATCGATCTCTCAATTCCCGGCAGGAAGAGATACATCGGACGCAAACACCCCCTCACCCAGACGGCGGAGGAAATAAAGAGGATCTTCACGGGCATCGGCTTCGGAATTGCGGACGGACCCGAGATAGAGGACGACTACCACAATTTCGAGGCACTCAATTTCCCCCCGGACCATCCGGCAAGAGATATGCAGGATACATTCTTCGTGAAGAGTGACGGAGGGAAGTACATGCTCCGCACCCACACTTCAGGCGTGCAGATCCGCGTAATGGAAAACAACAAGCCGCCTGTCAGAGTCATCATGCCCGGCAGAGTCTATCGCAACGAGGCGATTAGCGCCAGGAGCTACTGCCTCTTCCACCAGGTGGAGGGGTTGTACGTCGATAAGAACGTCTCGCTCGCCGAGCTCAAGGGAACCATCTCCTATTTTGTGAAGGAATTTTTCAACGCAAACGCGAAGCTCCGTTTTAGACCGAGCTTCTTCCCGTTCACGGAACCGAGCGCCGAGGTCGATGTCAACTGCTTTCTTTGTGCCGGTAAAGGTTGCCGGATCTGCAAATACTCCGGTTGGCTCGAAATAATGGGCTGCGGAATGGTCGACCCCAACGTTTTCAAACAGGTGAAATATGACGAAAACGAGGTGAGCGGCTTTGCTTTCGGAATGGGCATCGACCGGCTGGCGATCCTGCGCTACGGCATCGATGACATCCGCCTGTTTTTCGAAAACGATCTCCGCTTCTTAAATCAATTCTGATCAGAGATGAAGATTTCACGCAAATGGCTGCAACAGCTTGTCGACCTGACGGACATTTCCGACGAGGATATCGCCTCACGTCTTACCATGCTCGGCATCGAGGTAGAATCTTTCGAGAATCCTTCGGGAACGTACAAGGGATTCGTCGTCGGAAGTGTCCTGGAAGTTGAAAAACACCCGAACGCCGACAAACTGAGCCTTTGCAAAGTCGATATCGGCGGAGAAGTCAAAAGCATTGTCTGCGGCGCACCGAATGTTGCTGCCGGACAGAAGGTACCAGTCGGCCTCGTCGGCGCAACGGTTCCCCACAACCAGCATGACCCCGATGGAAAGCCGTTCCAGCTCACTAAGGCGACGATCCGCGGTGTAGAGTCCGAGGGGATGATATGTTCCGCGAATGAGCTCGGCCTCGGAGAAGACAAGAGCGGAATCATGGTATTCGGAGAAGATGCCGTCGTCGGAACGCCTTTGGCGGAATTTCTGGGAATTGACGACACGGTTTTCGAGATTAGCCTGACGCCGAATCGCGGAGACTGCCTCTCTCACGCCGGTATTGCCAGAGAGCTTTCTTCCGCTTTCACAAGGAAATTAATTCCGAGGAGAGCCCGGCTCCGTGAAGAAGGCGGACCGGTCAACGAATCGGCGAAGGTGGAAGTCGTGGCGGAGGATCTCTGTCCCCGCTATTCCGCACGCGTTATCCGGGGGATCAGAGTGGGGCCTTCACCGAAATGGCTGAAGGATTTTGTTGAGAGAATCGGGATGAGATCCATTAACAATGTGGTGGACGCCACAAACTACGTTATGATGGAACTCGGCCAGCCGCTGCACGCGTTCGACCTCAAGCTGATCGCGGGGCACAAGATTGTCGTGCGCAGACCGCGGAAAGAAGAAATCAGCTTCACTACGCTCGACGGAAAAGAGCGGAACGTCTCGCCTGAAATGCTGATGATCTGCGACAAAGAAAAGATTGTCGCGATCGCCGGAGTGATGGGCGGGATGAACAGTGAAATCAACCACGATACGACCGACATACTTATAGAGAGTGCAAACTTCACCCCGTCCTCGATCAGAAAGACATCCAAAGAGCTTGGCCTGTCTACCGAAGCGTCGTACAGGTTCGAGCGCGGAGTCGATCCTAACCTGACGATCCACGCACTTGACAGAGTGTCGGAGATCATTGTCGAAGCCTCAGGAGGCAGGCTGGCCCCCGGCATAATCGACGTCGCCGTCGGGAAATTTCTTCAGAGAAGAGTCGAGTTGCACGTCGACCAGGTGAACCGGCTGCTCGGCACGCGACTGGCTTCGGGCGAAATCAAGAGGATTCTCGAATCGATAGAGATCCCGTGCGACAAGAAATCCGAAACGGTGCTGATCTGTGCAGTTCCGACTTTCCGCGGAGACATCGAACGCGGAGTCGACCTTATTGAAGAAGTCGGCCGCGTCCACGGGTACGAGAAAATCGCCGATTCATTCCAGACAAGATTGAGTTTCGACCCGAGATTTCGGGCCCTTACTCAGACGGACGAATTGAGAGAGCTCCTCGCGGGTGCAGGCTTCAATGAAATTGTCACGAACTCACTCCAGCCGTCAGATCTGGCAGGATTCCACGACTCATCCTTCGTGACGCTTTCCAACCCGATCAGTGAAGACATGGCAGCCATGAGAACCTCGCTTCTTATTGGCGCGCTCCAGACGGTCAAACTCAACATGTCTTACGGTCTGAAGAATATGAAATTTTTCGAAATCGGAAGGGCGTACAAAGTTGCGGACGACTTCTTCAATAAGGTCGACTCC
>JAJYOS010000223.1 GCA_021796055.1 Bacteroidota bacterium | reverse complement strand
CCGTGAGACCTCACAGCTCACTCGGCTACAGACCCCCAGCTCCAGAAGCTTTCTATCCGGTTCAGTTTGCCAATGCCTGACCGGATCACTAACTTATCGTTGGTACAACAAACGGGGGCAGGTCACTCGCAGCGGCCCTATTGTTCACCTGAGTCGTTGGCGTCCCGGTGTTGCTCGAAGGCGTCTGTCTGCGAAAAGAGCGTCTCGAATCTAGGGTCAGGTATGCCTGCTCATTTCGCCAGAGCGTCCCCCTATCTTGAGAAACCCCGTTGGCGAGAACCAGGCCGACGCCGATACCCTTGGAGAGAACTGCACTGTTGTTATGGATGACCGCCTCGCCGCTCAATTCAGTCAGGCGTATCGCACCAAACAGGTTTGACAAGATCGTCCCGGCTAAATCTCCGTTAGCCATTTTCAATAGGGCGTGCAGCGTTTCTGTACCAACCACCAGACCGCTCGCTTCGAAATGCTGCAGGTAGTTGTCCGTCAGAGAGAGACCGGCAACTTCTTGTAAATCGATAGCAAACACCAGGTTGGTCTTGTCGAGATTGCTGCTGCACCTGATACGGTTGTTGTGTATCCGGCACTTATTCGTGTTCCGTACAACTATCCCACCTTTTTCATCAACGAAGCTTCCATCGGCATTCGAGCTTCCGCAATCCAATATCCGGTTCCCTTCAATGTCTGCTCCGAGCGTCAGGCTATTTTCGTCGAACGAGATTCCGGCACCCGCCATATCCTGGATCTGATTGCCCCGAATCTTCACGTCAACGAGTCCAAGCCCGAACAGCATATTTGTAATCCCGTCGATTTCAATTCCGTTTCCGATTCCGCGAAGTACTTCGTTGTTGGCGATCAGAGTTTCAGTAGCTCCCACCATCGACGGAACTTCGATATCGGGCCGGGTGATGTCGAGCAATTCTTCCAGGAAGGCAAGGAGCCAGACCGGACTCCCTTCGTCATCCCAGAACCTGATACCACCCTGAGACCAGGTAGCGGGTTCCGCATCGAGAGGTACCACAACATGATTTCCGACGACTCGACACCCTGCACCTTTAATCCAGATGCCAGAAGTATCGACGTAACCACCCAACTGCTCGGCGATGTTCCCCAAGGCTTCAATCATCCCCAAGACATCACCTTTATCTGCCGCGTTGGAAAGGTTCCGGGTCTCATTCTGTAACTCAACGTTCGTTGTCCTCTTTTTTATCTCATCGGCTGCCATCACCAGTTTAGCACGTGCTTCAGTTGTTCCGGCTTTCTTGTCCACTTCTTTGGCGTACATGCACATCCTGGAAACCGATCGCTGCCGCATCCCTGCGGCCAGGTCCTTTGTCTCTTCATACTTTTGCAGGATCGAGAGAATGTCATATGCTTCCTTGTTCGAAAACTCCGTCTCTTCCATCGTGATGTGATTGTTCTCGATTGCCAGCTCGAAGATATTCGTCTCAATCGCAGTGTAGCGGCTCCGGATAGAATTGCCGGATATCCTGTAGTCCGCTTTGAGGACAGACTCAATAACCTTGTTCAGTCCTATCATCATTTCTTCCACAAACGTCAGCACTTTCATCAGCGCAGCCAGTTGTTCAGGGGACAATGTCTTAATAATCCTCTCCAATGAAATTGCGCTGAGAAGATTTCGCAGCGCAGATGGGAGCAAGGCATAGAGTAAATGCCAGCCGATTATTATGACATAGGGATTGACGCTGTAAGGATGTGCTTTTATTTCTATTGCACGTCCGGATAATGTCTGTATCTTATTGTCATCTACGTGAAACCCGCCGAGAGGTACAAAGTTGGACAGAAGAATGCCGTCGCGGGCTTCGATATCGTTGTTCGTGAGATCGAAAGAAATGATCGGCATCGGGACACTTCCGGAGCGTTTGACCATCGTGCCCAGCCGCCGAAGAATCTCAACTGCCGCGAGGAGCAGCGCGGGAAGGCCGCGGAAGCTTTCGAATGTGTCGAGCAACTCCTGAACTGCTCCAAGCGCGCCTGCCAATCCGAGATCGTCGCATTCCGCCTGGAGCAACATCCAAAACGCCATCAGCTTGTACTCTTCGAACCCGTCCTCTTTGTCCAGCGTTGAAACGCCGTACGCCAGGACGATTTCCGCAAGAAACGGATCTAACTGGCCGAGCCAGCCGTCCGGCCCTTCATTTGCGACAGCCAGTCGTGCGCGAATTTGATTCCGTGCGATAGCGGATCGATATGTCCCGGACAATAGTATTCCTACCTGACGGCATTCGAGCTTGTTTCCGCGCCAATCTGCTCGATGCTGCCACAGCGTGACAATGCCGCGCTTCGAACTTATAACATTGTTTGCGGCCGCTCCACCAAGCCAGAAGGAAATATTAAGTCCATCGGCAGCAGCAATTGTACAACCCTCGATTATGCAGTCTTTCCACATCAGGGCCTTGACGCCGGCCCCCGCGGCCTGTATCACTGTATCTACCTGCACAATTTTCGTTTCCGTTGAGACCTTGCCACGGCTCTTCCCTGACGGTAGGGTCTCCGAAAACTTCTTTTCAGAATCCTGAACATATTCCATCCGACAGTTTTCAATCCTCCACCCGACACTCTTTAGAGACCAGACTCCGTAGTTCTTAAACTCAACCATCGAGTTCTTCATGCGAAGTCTGTGAACTCCGATTCCATAATTGAGCACATCAGTCGGCACCGCGGTCGACTCGACATTCCTCACACTTTCCAATCTCAGTCGATATTTCCTCGCCATCACATGATTTGTCAGAACACCGGCGTCCGGGAGCTCAGCACCCAAGAGAGAAATGATTCCGCACTCGGCAATCAACTTGCAGTTGTCTATGGTAACACCTGTAGTATCTCCGACCTTCACGGCACAATTGACCGAGAGTTCTCCTTCTGCGGCAACCGATCTGTTGAGCACGGTGAGGTTCGCGAGTTTAATGCCCGGACGAACATCTGTTTCAGTGCAGCCGTTGACCGTAACAAGCGCCGGCAAGTCGTCACCGGTGATCACCAAATTTTCTAATGTTATCCCTGCGCAGTCCTCGAGAATGAAGCCTCCGATCTTTCTTGCCTTCAATCCTCGAAAGCGCACCACTGTGGCAGAGTCGTCCCCGCTGATGGTGAGATCCTTTGCCGCTCTAATCGAAATCATTCCATCTACCACGTGGGTCCCCCGGCATAGTCGAATGCATCCTCCTCCCATCGCAACGACGCGGTCTACTGCCTTTTGGATGTCTTCGCCGGGATGAACCGGTAAGCAGCATGTTCGTTTGAGTTCATTCAAAGAAGGGAAGATGCAGCGGAGATCGTAGGGTTCACTCCATACACCGTCGCTGAACTTTGCAAGCGCCAGCGCACAGTAGTGATGCTCCACGCCGAATCGCGGTTTGTATTCGATTGCTTCGCCGACCTTATCCCAGATGATATCTCTTATCCTGGTACGGGCAGGTATCAGCCAGTAATCGCCAACATGGTACTTGCCGGATTTGAAACAGACTTCGACTCCGTCCTCCAACGGGATCCATTCATCGACACCGATATTGACCGTGCCGTCGACAAGACTAATTTCGCTCGTATCCTTTTGATCCCAGCGCCTGACTTTGGCATGGTTAGAGCTCAGATACGAAGAGACGTTGGTTTCAAGCACCACCAGTCCCTTCGACATGTCCGAACCGTCGGCCACCTGTGCAAGGACTCCGTTCTTCAGGTTCAGCTCGTCATGATCATCCGAGACTTCCACCCAGTCTCCGATGTGCAATGTCAGGACATTGTCTTTTCCGGTTTGTCTTAGAGTAATTGTGGATTTCCCGCCGCTGAACACCACCTGGTCGATTGGGAAGACAACGGAGCCGTTGTCGCGCGACCATTTGAATGTGACATGACCGGAAGCCAGGTTTCCGCCATCATGGATCTCTACTCTGTACAAGCGGTTCTCCAGTCCACGGTAGCCGCCTCTTGCCCCGATTTCGCATAGTGTCTCCACCCCAGGCTGCTCGGTTCTTGCCGCCATCGCACCTGTACTCATATGCTCTGTCAACCACCAGGGATTGTTACTACAGGGTGAAAAACGCTTGACCTCAAAGATCCTCTCTTTGATCTCCTTCGAGATCTCTCTCCATCTAACCTGCCACTCCGTCTTGACACGGGTCGTGGTATCCGGTCCGCCGAGCGCAACCTCGAACAATTCGTTATCCTCTACGGCTGTAACTTGTTGTTGCCAGGCGTCCAGATAAACCAGGTAAGTACCGCCTTCATCAGGATTCCGAACGAGAATATTCTTTTCTTGCTCGCACATCAAACCATCGACGTACATTCGCGCAGGAGGTACGTCTCCACAGCTCAGGTCTAACCTGCTGCTGTCCGCTGAGCGGGCAATCTTGAATCCGTCTTCCAGAGCGTGCGGTATTCCGCAACGTCCGATTATATCTTTGTTCCCGCTCTGCCGGAGATGATCCTGGATTTGAACATACTCATTCCAGTCAGCATCAAGGCTGACACGCCCCTGCTGTTCCAGGACACCGCTGTAATGTTTTTCCGGATCATAAGTGAAGCGAGTGAAATCACCTTTCATGGTTGTCCTCCACGATTTGCATTTGCCTTCCAAGTGTTGACAAGTTCAGCCTTTATCCTTTTTCCTGCCATACTCTCCGGCGCGCTACGTAACATAGATGAAACCCGACTCGAGTCCGAACCGCAAGTACTCTTCGAGTCTTGCCCTGAGATTGTCTTCGCGCTGCGGCTGCTTCAGTGAACAGAAAGCGCCCATCTCCGCTCCATCTTCTGCGCCCGTCTTGATCTCATTTGCTGTTCCGAATCCGATCTGAGCGTAGCCGGGTTGGCCGTATTTAGTCGAGGTGAATTGCGGTTTCAACCTTGCCCGGGTTGCGGCAATCTCATCGGCTCTGAGATCTCTCATAAGAGTTTCACGCTGGTCAGCTATCGCCAGATCGGGCTGGCAACGATATCGCCGCGGCGTCACTGAACCCGACGGGACATAGCAGAAACGTACGCAACCTTTTTGTTGGCGCGTTACCGAGACACGCCCGGTGAAGAGTGTTTCCGATGCCATAATCATTTCTTTTGCCGACACCGGACCAAAGATGGTACATCGGATCAAACGCAATGGGGGTCCATCTTCTGTGCCTGAATCATTTCCTGCAATGGCATACTCTGTTGCGCCGTCAGGGAACGAGGGGGATTGAACGATACTGTCCTCGATGTTAAGACAACGACTGTTCTGCGGCATTCTGATCGGACCGACTATACTCTTCAAGATCGAGACTTTTAGTTCATCCGACGGAGAGTGGGTCACAAGGCTGTCGCGATCCGGGTACGCCGGCTCGCCTGAGAATTTCAACATTCTTCCCGGCACAAGAGTACAGTTCTGAAGTGTAAGGTAGAGTCCGCCGGTCAACTCGATTGCTCCTTCTATAAGAAGGCCGTCGAGCATCAGTGTCGCGGTGCCATCATTCACACTTACACTTGAAACTCCGACCAGACGAACAACAGGCCAGACTCCGTTATCTGCCCGGAGTACCAGCCGCCCGTTCTTTGGAAGTGCGAGATCGAGATTACCACCATAGATCCCGTTGTCGTGGATCGTAATGACGCAATCGGGTTTGCCCGCATCTACCCAGAGATCAACCGCCTTTTGAATCGTGTCGACCGGAGAATTCTTGGCAACATTTATAGACACGCCTTCGGTCTCGGCCTCAACCATGTCACGACGTCGCTCGTAAGGCCCGCCGCCGATATCTGCGCTGAATCCGTAAGTGTATGTTACGCTGAACTTAGTCAAGTCGTTCGGAGTCGAAGGTTCATCGCCTTCCGCAAAAGCCAATAGGCCTTTCCTGACATCGACAGCGACTTCAGCGGAAGCAGGTCTCTCAAAGTGGGAGAGATCCCTGCCGTGAACAGTCTCGGGTGAAACCGGGCTGCCGTTCTTGATGATGTTCAAACTTCGGTCAGCCCCGTAGAAACTACTGTTCCCTGTTGCCACCGGAGGATTACTCCGGTATGCGTCCAGGTCTCTCTCGAAAGCGAGAGGGCGAATCGGGCCGGAGACTTGTGTCTCATCGGTGAATCCGGTTTCGTCGGCCTCCCTAGTTGGGGTCGTGAACAGCGGGGCTGCGTTGCCAAGGCGGCTGAACGTGTAGAAGCCCGGATGCCCTGCAACGGGACGTGGTGGTACACTTGACAGCAGGTACGGATTCAACTTCCAAAGGAAGAAGCCGACTTTGCGGATATTGTACCATCCTTCGGCGTCGCTGATCGGACGCACATCGATGGTATGAGAGGTAATGTCGAACGGCCCATCGAGACGATCGATAACGTCCCGGCTGCGGAGATTGACAGTACCGACACGGTCGACAGATTGTGGCGATGCCTGATCAGGATTCTCCGCCGTCTGAAAACGGAGATGATTCAAATTCTGTGTCCATCCCGTTAGCTGGAAGAACTCGACAACATGCGCCCCCCATCCGGTAACATCGCGAGCCATCTCTTCGAGCATCGCGGCGGTACCCTTGCGTCGGCGGTAATATATAGTCTTTGCGACATCGGCACGGCGAAGCTGCTTGATCTCGTGCAGTGGTTTATTCCCAACCAAGTCGCCTATGTACGGGATCACCCAGTCCGCGCAAGTCTCTATGAACCAATCATCATACAAGCCGTCGATATCGCCGCGCATCGCGTCGACCTGCTTTTCAATTATACCAAGCAGGGACCGTAAAGGCTCGCCTTTCTCGGCGTCGCGAATTCTGTAGATCGCAGGAAGGAGATTGTACAGCCGGTCGCCTTTGGAATCGCTCATGACTTTTTCTCCTCCAGCTTGATCCCGGCCGGATTGATCAATAAGAGTTGTGCCTTCTGGAAGTCTTCTCCGTCTGGCCATTCTGCGTTTGAGCAAGGAAGCACCGAAGCCGGCTCTACCTGGTCGGGACCCAGTTCGGTGTCCGTTTCATATGCGGGATCGGTCAGGTAAAGCTTGTCCAGATCGACGGCGATTACTCCCGACACTCGTTGCAACACACCTATGATCTCCGCGGCAGATACCGGCTGGCCGAAAGTCCTCTTCGTAAATGAGAAGGCATCCTCAAGTGCCGATTTGCCGTCTGCAAGTAATTCTGCGGGAGTGTACTTCTCATCGATCATCAATTTGGCCTCGACTTGAAATAGCCTCTTCTCGAATGTGTCTATGCGAACAATTGCGAGACGGTCACGATATTTTTCGACGGAAGAGAGGAAATTCGAGTAAGTTGTACTGCTTGACTCGATAGGATTTCCATAGGAGTCGGCGATGGTAACGTGTACGAGCTCGGTCTTCCCGTTCCAAAGAATCACAGCCCGGGCTTTGCCGATGCCCGAGTAAGTGCGGGCAAAATCTTCGTAGTCTCGCAGCGACACGATGCGCTCCATGGTTAGTATCCTGCTCGGTGCATTGGTTCGCGCGTTGTCCATCGTCTCAGGGTCCTGGGAGCCCGAAGATGGAAGAGGGTTAGTTGCACTGCGGATCCCAAGCGGCCGCGTCTTCAGCAGCTTAATGCTGTCGGCAATCACTTCACCGTCGGCACCGATTCCGGAACGATACGTTGCCTTTATGTTTTCCTGGCCGGTGGGCAAGCGGGTTCCCTCTTTGCCGTCGCCGAAAATGACATTCACATCACCGTCGTTGTCAAGTCGCACTATATAGCTTGGACTATTTGGACCAATCTTGTAAAGAGACAGCGCTTGTTCCCATTCTATGCCATCGACCTTCACTTGAAGCGTGCTTTCAGCGCCACTCGGGTCATCGGAAGAAACGTACGTCATCGGCGGCTTTTTCAGCACGAAGCACTGATTGGTCTTTGTGCCATCGCCGCTTCCGAGTACTTCATTGACCGTCTCGCCGTGTGTTGCCTCAACCACGTTTGCATTTATCGTGACAGTGTCCCGTAAGTATCTGTACCGCAATGCTTCTTTGAAATAGATTATGGTGTAGCCGTGGCTGTGGATTATGTCTTTGATGTTTGCGACTTCGTGACACGTTACTCCACCAGCATCCACTCGCTCGCCGTTCACGATGACCGGTTGACCGATTTGCATACCCGGAACCAGCGTGTCCAGCATTATTCTTGAAACGCCGTTCTTTGCGGATTCGCCGGACGAGTCGGTGCCCTCTTCTTCCAGAACGCCATCGATGGACAAATCGTCCGGTTCCAATATTTCACTTTTGACATGCGCGGTTGTGTTGCGGACCTTCAGCTCCCCGGACTTAGCAGCGTCAACCACGTCCTTGCCGTCGATATCCAGAAGCTTCAGACCCATAGCTTTTCCGGTTAGAGAAAATCCGGTCAGAGACTGATCTGCCGTGTCCCCGATCAAATACTTTTCGTATCGCTCGGTAATCGAAGGGCATTCAAAAATCACCCAGCTATCTTTCCCGACATCTTCGACTTTTCTTTCAAGATACACGTCCGCCCCGGCACCAATGCCGGAATAGTAATAGCCATCCGGATAATTTCTCCAAATCTGCCAGCCGTCATCCCACGATTCTTCATAGACAGGCTCTCCGTCCAGCTTCGTATAAGTACCGTCTTCTTTCGTGTAGTACTCCGCTTCAAGCGCTGGGGAGAG
>JAJYOS010000222.1 GCA_021796055.1 Bacteroidota bacterium | reverse complement strand
GGTCGGCTCGATGGGGAACGAGATAGTCCCGGCGCTAAGGACTTGCCTCTTCAATGCGCCAGTGATTAAAATTGCGTTATCGGATCCGAACGGATTGCATCCGCGGAATGGGAACTTTGATTGGCTGTTTGGCATGAACGGTACCATCGCGTTTTTCAATATTTCTTGTGCACAGTTTAATTTACCGTTTAATGACTTGTACCAGCATCAGTGACAATCCCTCGATGTCAATGGTGCCTATCTCGATTTGTTTGGTCAGATGCAATACACCGGAGCGAAAATGATGACTCTCAGTTGGGGCTCGCTGTTAGACTAGCTTCGCCACGATGCTCTTCGGTGGATCTCCTTGCGGGATCGGCTAAGAAAGGGGCGTTACCGATGCGTCGAATGACCACTCCCATGTGGCAACGAGTAACCGGTATTTTGTGTGACTCGAAAGTCATCTTAATGAACCGAGGATAGCTTGACGTTGTCCACGATAGGGGAAAAGGAATTCTTAGTCAGGTCATGGAGCAGTTGAAAGAAGTCGAATTTTATAAGCTGTGCCAAGAGGACGTAACTGGATTGGAGCGAAATTTCATTCGCGACAGGAATCGTTATTGGATTTAAAAAGAATGGACTCACTGCTCTCAGGTATAATGGTGATAATATTGGTCGCGGATGGCTGATCGTTGGTATCTGGGCCGCAAAGACGCGTGGATTGAGCAGAGGGCTTTCGATCTGTACCATGATGCGGAACATGGTATTGCGGGAATCCCCGAGTTCTAGCTGGCGGGAGGAAGGTTAGAAATGGACTCGGAGCTAGTGGAGAAAAACGTCCCAATTGAAGCGCTCTTAGTTTTGATGATGAATAAATAAACTTTAGGGAATTGGAGGTGACGCCGATTTTTGTTGGTCTCTGCGGCTACTGCGGGTTAATCGAGGAAAGAAAACGCTTGACATTGAGGATCTGTTGGCTTATACTACACCAGTTTATTCGAGGCGGTAATAAACATCCTGAGTCTGGATTCAGAAAACTGAGGAGGACCGTTATAGGGAAGTTGCTATGGTAACCGGGAAAGCATCTGTTCTTAGAAGCGTCAACCGGGGAGTCGTCCTCGGCTTAATTAGGGCCATGCAGCCAATAAGCCGCTCCCAAATCGCTAAGTTAAGCGGATTAAACCCAAGCACCGTTTCGGACGTTGCATCGGGTCTCTTAAGGGAAGAACTGATATATGAAAAGACCGCGGAGGGATCTGGATTGGGGAGAACTCCAGTAGACCTTTATCTGAAGTGCGATAGCCATTATGTTGGCGCTATGGAGATCCGCGCGTCAGTGTCGCGCGTCGCTATTGCGAACATATGCGGCAAAGTCAAGTCGCACTCATCCCTACCGACAAACCACGCAAGTCCGGCGCAGACATTGTCGAGATGCGCCGAGGAGCTCCTCGCGCTATCAGATTCCGTTGGTGTGGATCGGCCCCGGACGATCGGTGTTTCAATCTCTGGAGTAGTAGACCCGAACAAGGCGAGACTTATAACTGCGCCTTCGCTGCAATGGGAGAATGTATCTGTCGGTGAACTTCTACGGGAGAAGATTCCGCTACTCGAAAATGTTGTGGTAGGCGATGCAGTGAAAGCTTCCGCTCTGGCTGAAATGCTTTTCGGCAACCGTGTTACGGATACGTCGAACTTTGTTTTTCTTTCGATTGGCAAATCTGTGGGTGCAGGAATAATCATAGATGGGAGGATCGTGATCGGAGATCATTGTGTGTCCGGGGAGCTCAGCCACATGGCCATTTACGAGGAAGGGCTCACTTGCGAGTGCGGAGTTCAGGGCTGCTGGGAAGCGTATATCTCCGATCGCGCGGTCTCTCGTCGCTATATGACGGCCATAGGAGGAGAATTCGGCTCAGGGTCTGACGTTGGGATCAGCGAGATAGTTCTTCGCGCGTCAAAAGGTGATGCGGTCGCGAATTTAGTTATCAAACAGACCGGGCACTATATAGGCGTGGGGGTCGCTGCGATCATAAGGACCGTGGACCCCAAGTGCGTGGTGATCGATGGATCTATTGCCGATGCGTGGGACTTAGTTTACCCTGAGATTATGAAGGCTCTGGACGAAAGACCTTTGCCTGTAAAAGGCAAATTCGTCGACGTTTTCCCCGCCTCGGAAGCAAACAGGGAATATTTGAAGGGAGCGGTCGCTCTTGCGTTGCAGGGGGTTTTCAACGATTACAAAATAATGAATGCAAACCCGTGGAAAGAATTAAGGTGATTCGTTGAATATTCGTCGCCAACTCTCCCTGCTAGTCTTTCCACCATTAAGGCAGACAAATTTATGTGTTATCAATCCCGACTCCCTCATCTTTTTGCCGCAAACTGCGGGGCGTCAAACGGGATTCGGATCCATTGCTCTACACCAACACTCACAGTTCGTAAACACAAGTGGAGAACATGATGTCGCGTAGAATCTTTACCGATCTTGCAGTCTCATTGTCAATTCTATTTATCTCGCTCGGCTCGGCCTTCGCTGCCGCCAGTGGCACAATCCAAGGCTCTGTCAGGGACGAGCAAACTGGAGATGAGCTCCCTGGCGCAAACGTACTGATTGTGGGAACTAGCATGGGGGCTTCCACCGATCTCAATGGAAATTTCGTGATAAGAAATGTCCCTCCCGGGTCGTATGAGCTGCGGACCACCTATATAGGATACAAGGCGAGAGAGACAACCGTAGAAGTTGTTAAGGGGAGAAATACAAAAGTCGAATTAAAACTGCAGGCCGTCGGCATCCAGGGAAAAGAAGTCGTGGTCACTGCTCAGGCGAACGGACAGAACCAGGCTATCAACCAGCAGCTGTCATCAAATCAGATCGTGAATGTCGTTTCTGCCGCAAGAATACAGGAATTGCCCGACGCCAATGCCGCCGAATCTCTTGGAAGGCTTCCGGGGGTCTCCGTTCTAAGAAGCGGAGGCGAAGCTGATGAGGTCGTGATCCGCGGAATGGCGCCAAAGTTTAATGAGATCGAGATTAACGGTGTCCGCTTGAACTCCTCTAATCAGAATAACTCTAGCGTCAATCTGAGCATGATATCGTCGAATATGCTGGAGGGAATGGAAGTTAAGAAAACTGTGACTCCAGATATGAATGCTGACGTGATAGGTGGCGTCGTTAACCTCGAGCTTCGTGAAGCTCACGTCGTAACTCCCGGCGTTCCCGTCTTTAACCTAACCGCTCAGGGTGGTTATAACGGTCTTTCCGATGCGACTAACAAGTTCAACAATTACAAGTACGTTGGGAGCGTGGAGGACAGATTCTTCAACAACAAATTCGGGGTGTTCGCCCAGGCAGATGTCGAACGGAGGAATCTCAGCTCCGACCAACTCGGGGCATCGTACTCGAATCTCGGAGATCAGCCCAACACTTATCTAACGCAGGGCCTCAGTCTGGACAACATCCCGAGCAATAGGGAGCGCTACGATGGGGCCTTAGTCCTAGACTACAGACTCCCTGAGGGGACACTGAAATTTTCGAATTTTCTCAGTACCGGCACAACTAATACGCAGGACCGTGGAGAGTACTTCGGCATAGCTGGAGGGAGTGGCAGCAATATCCACAATTACTCGATGGCTTATACCACGTCGACTTTAAGTGTCATCACTAACGCCATTCACTTCCAGTATCAGCTACCTATCTTTCACGTAAATGCCGTCCTTTCCCACGCGTACACGGAGGACAAGAACCCTAACGATTGGGCGGTGACATTTCAACAAGGTTCAGCAGGACTTGGTGGGCTTATAAACCTGCCAAACATTAATCCACAAGAAATACCGTCGGCGGCCAACAACGATCTTGCGCTAACCTACCTGAACAACGTTGTCAACTACAACAGCTTCTCCGGCGCACGGTCCTTATCAGCTAGACTCGATTTGAAGTTTAACGCGAACCTTTCCGATGAGATTACATCGGTGATAAAATTTGGAGGGGCTTACAGGTATGAGACAAGGGATTATTACTATAACACAACAGGATCAGAAGGGCTTGGCCTCGCAAGCGCAAGATATGTTGACAGTCTAATAGCGAGTCATTTCTCTGCTCTTGGACCATACGTCAACACCACTCAACTTCCCATGGCTCCATTCTTGGACCCGAGCTACAGCTACGCCAACTTTCTTAAAGGCGCCGGCAATTATCCGATGATTTATCCGCTAAGCTACGGTATGCTTTCCAATCTCACCTCGTTTTTAGGAGAGAATGCTACTCTGATAGAGCAGAATCCGCTAGCTTCCGCTTCATATTTCCATGATCAGTTCAATTCAACGACAAACAACTACAACGGTCACGAAAATCAGAGCGCCGTTTATGTCATGGCCACCATCAATCTAGGTCCTGAGCTAACGCTAATCCCTGGTGTCAGATATCAGGATCTCCAAACGATATACACTGGTGTCCAGGGTATCGAGACTACTGCATCGGGACTTGGCGGGCCCTACAATCATTATGATACCACGGTCACTGAGAATCACGGCTATTTGTTGCCCGATGTCGCGTTGCAGTACAAACCGCTGACTTGGTTCAGCATCCGTTTGTCGTATACCAATACACTCGCCTATCCCGACTACCAGGCGATAATTCCCAGGATCGACGTTTCAACTGGGGGCAGCATCGCATGGAATAATTCTCAGCTCTCGCCTTCGCGCTCTACAAACTATGACGCCTACTTTTCATTCTACAATAATTCCATTGGTCTCCTGACCATCGGAGGTTTCGCGAAGCGGATATCGAAAATGATTTTCCCTTACACTTATTACGTGTTGCCCGGAGAGGCGCTTAACTATTTCCCGCAAGGTCTTATCGCGTCTGCGCCTGCGCCGACTGGCAATTATCAGGTAAACACGTTTGTTAACGATAACATCCCAGCTGTCGATTACGGTTTTGAGCTAGACTGGGAAACTCATTTTTGGTATCTTCCGCATCCTTTCGACGGGCTCATCCTCGACGTTAATTACACCCACGTCTTTTCACAAGAAAAATATCCTTATGTCAACACTGAGAAGATCGGCCGGTCTCTGGTTTATGTAGATACATCTTATGTGGATCCCCTTCTGTACCAACCTGATAATATTGCCAACCTCTCGCTCGGTTACGACTACCAAGGCTTTTCAATCAGGGCCTCTATGATTTATCAAGACAAGATTTTTGCCGGAACGAATTTCTACAGCTATCTACGGACGACGACCGCGGCTTACACGAGATGGGACATTTCGGCGAAGCAGGACTTACCATGGCCCGGCCTTCAACTTTATGGTGATGTCAGCAACATAAACGGTGAGAACGATGTAAACGTGATACAAGCCTCGACCGGTGTTCCCCAATCGGAACAATCGTACGGAATGACCGCCGATCTCGGCCTTCGGTTGAAGTTCTGATAATGCCGGTGCGAACTTCATCGACAACGCGCGACGCCAGGGCGCCCCTGTACCAGGATGGGATCCGTTGTTCTCATCCGAGGTGGTGATCGGCCCGCTCGGTATTTTTGTCCCCCTGCCTGGCAGGGGCTCGCGCCAGGGCGGGCTTTAAAGAAGCAAGATTGACATACATAAACAGCATTAGCGTCAAACTTAACTAAAAGGAGGTAGTACCATGAAGAAGCTATTCACCGCGACGTTTCTTACGGCGATGGTGGTGCTCTTTACTTTGCCAACTCGTTCGTTTGCACAAAGCGACACGCTTGTGGTTTACGCAAATGACACGAAAACCATCGACCAGGTTATCGGCGGTGATACCCTTTCAGACGGCGCTCAAGCACATAGTGTTTACAAGCTCGTGTCCGTTGACACTACATACCTGCTTGATGCGACGATTACACTGAAGTCGGGCGTGACAATCGTCGGAGTACCAGGTCCAAATGGCCAACTCCCCTGCATCCAGGCCGATGTCCTCTCAGGAGGTTCGATCCCTGGAGTGTTTTTCACGCTCACCGGGGCGGGAACAAGGGTATCACTCGATAATCTTTATTTGCTGGGCATTGCACCTAACAATCTGAACAATACCGCGTCCGGCCAGGGCGTCCAGGTGTCGGCCGATAACATCTCGCTGTCGGTGAATAACTGCGTTTTTGATAACATGTCGCAATTCGAAATTGGCTACAGCGCGAACGGCGATAATTTCTATATCACGAACTCAGACTTCAGGAACGGTATAGACGTGGCCAGCGCCTATTATGTCCCCGAACTTCTTCGCAGCGAGAACGGAGCAGGAGCATGGAACACTGATACCATTGATATCAAGTACAATACTATGATCGGTGTCGCTATGGGACCCGTCGAGACAACCGGCCTTACAACGTACATGAATTTTTCCCACAATGACGTGCTCCTCACGTCGAAGGGACCGTTCTGGTCGGAGAGGGAAGTCAACCTAGTTTTCGATGACAACATATTCTACGATACATACGCTGTGGGTGAGAATAAGACGGAGTACAATGGCGGTTGGGATGAACTTGCACCGCCGAGAACACCTTCCGTGTTCTATCTCGACACTCTCGATTCGACAACCGCTGCGCACTTGCTTGGACATGCGATAACCAGCGCATCTGATTATGCGGCGGCCGAAGCTGCGCGCAAGATTGAAGTGAAGGACAACGATTGCTTTTGGTCCTCCGGATTGACGTCTTTCTGGACGGCCTGGGACGATACAGCTCACACGGATTCACTTTATACGCCCGTCTTCATGAACAGCCAGACGATGGCGATGTTTGGAAACGCTGCTTACCCGAATCTAGTACAATCCGGAAATCAGAGCCTGGATCCCGGTTTCGGCGCCTCTGTCAACGATGTCCTCAGCCCTGGTTCTGATACGACAGACGGAGTCGGCCTCCTAAACTGGGTCGCCGATGTCAGAACGGGTAACGGTTCGACACAATTTTACGCTTACCAGAGGACTGAAGTCCCGCAACCTGAACCGAACAATTGGATGCCGACATGGCCTTTACCTGAAGCGAGTGCGCTGAAGTACTCTAATGCTACCCTGCAGAGTGCGAGTACCGACGGCCTGCCGGTTGGCGACCCGTATTGGTTCAACGGCGTGACGGCTGTTAAGCAGCAACCGGTCGTCGTTCCTGAGAAGTTCGATCTTTCCCAGAACTACCCGAATCCGTTCAACCCGACAACGGATATCAAAGTCAGCCTTAGAAAGGCCGGCGTGATCAGCCTGGATGTTTACAACGTCCTCGGCCAGCTTGTGAAAGTCGTTGATGAAGGATACAAACCCGCAGGGGAGTACGTCTACAACGTCAACATGGATTCATTTGCTAGCGGCGTTTACTTCTATACCCTGCGACAGGGTGCAAGCTCGATTACAAGAAAAATGCTTCTCCTTAAGTAGCGGATTAACCGCCATTATTGGAGCGGGGCTGCCGGCTCGCGTCGGCGGCCCCGTAATTTTCTCCCGCGCATCTCTGCGGCGTTTGTTAAATTCAGCTTTATGAAGGAACAATTCTTTGTCAGATACTGTCGCCCGCTTATCGTGGCTTCCTGTCGCTATCCTACTGCTATGCGTCGCGACCAATGTGCGACCCTCCTATGCACAAGTTAAGGTGGTCGGGTATTACGCAAGCTGGAATTCTTCCGCTCTTCCTTATACCGAAGTGCAGTATTCCGATCTCACCGATATCATAGTTGCGTTTGGAACACCGGACTCTGATGGAAGGATATCATACGACTCTGGCATTCCATTTCCACAGCTTGTGGCATCGGCTCATTCGGCGGGAACAAAGGTCTTGATTTCCCTCGGTGGGGCCGGAAGCGGCGCGGCTTTCTCCATCGCTACTTCCGATTCAGCCAAGCGCGCCAGCCTCATCTCAAATGTAGTCGGCTTCCTCCAGGCGAACGATTACGATGGAGTAGATGTCGATTGGGAGACCCCTGCGAATTCCGGGGAAACCGGCCAACTAACTTCCCTTATCCGGGAATTGCGCGCCCGCTTCGAAACGGTGGACACATCTTGGCTGATTACTATGACTTTACCCGCCACAGCATACGGCGGACAGTATTTCGATATACGGAGCCTGATCGACTACGTAGATTGGTTCAATGTGATGTGCTACGATTTCGTCGGTCCGTGGTCCGCTTACTCCGGTGAAAACTCGCCCCTTTACGAATCCCCTGTCGACCCGAACCAGGCCGGCTCGGATTCGGACGCCGTTGTGTACTGGCTCTCGAGAGCCGGGAGAGGCGCGGCCATTCCGAGGAACAAACTCGTCATCGGAGTCCCTTTCTACGCCGTACAATTCAATGCCGGCGGCCTTTACAAGAAACTTTCGAACACGGCAACCACAAACCCATTTTATCCGGATGTGATGAACAATCTTGGCAATGGCTGGACGTACCATTGGGATGATGTATCGCAGGTCCCGTACTTGCTGAATAGTGATACGACGCAATTCATAACATTTGAGGACACTAACTCGGTGAAGCTGAAAGTCGATTACGTGCTTCGCAGGCAACTTGGAGGGGTTATGATCTGGGAATTAAGCCAGGACTTGTACCATGGACGCCAGCCTCTGCTCAACGAGATCGCTAGTACTATCAGGACGGCTACTGCAGTCATCCACAACCCATCGGTAGCTTCCGGATATGAATTATTTCCGAATTATCCAAATCCATTCAATCCGACTACCACGGTGAA
>JAJYOS010000221.1 GCA_021796055.1 Bacteroidota bacterium | reverse complement strand
CGAGTTACAACAAGCAGCGGATATATTCTTGATCCTAACATAACTTTAGATGAAAATACTTTAGGTGTTACAATCGGTAAGGATGGTACGGTTCAAGCACAAAAAGTCGGAGGGGGCACTTCTGTAATTGGAAATATTGAGCTTGTCAGATTTATGAATCCGGGCGGCTTGCAAGCTTTGGGAGATAATTTATACGGACAAACTGATGCTTCCGGAACGCCGATAATCGGAACACCCGGGCAAAACGGTTTTGGATCGGTTAATCAAGGTTATCTCGAATCATCGAATGTTTCCATCGTCGACGAAATGGTGAAGATGATCGAGGCTGAGCGCGCATACGAGTTGAATTCCAAAGCGGTACAGACTGCAAACACGATGATGCAGCTAGCCGACAACCTTAAGACGTCATAGCCATTCAGAGGTGTTGAAATGAGAAGCGTTGGTTTTCTAACAATGGCTGTCATATGTGTCCTGGCTCTGGCCTCAGCTGCTGCTGAAGCCCAGTCGGTAAGCGGCACATTGGTGAAGAACGCCGTAGCAGATTACATCAAGAGGTCGACGGCTGATTCCGTTGAGACTGCGATCCAGTTTGAAGACCTGAAGCCGAGCTATCAGGTCGGGTACAAGGAAGTGAAGCTTGTCGTTACTTCTTCCAATTCAGTCGTCATGAAAGGACTGGTCACTATCCTGGTGAAGGCTCTTCCGGCACATAGAGAGAGCGGTTTTACGCAGATAATTCCGGTAACCGTGAAGGTCAGGACTTTCCAGGATATACTCGTGTCCACCCGGACGATCCAGCCTCACGCCGAAATTGGAGCCGATGAAATCAACACGGTGCGAACTGAGACGACCGATCTGATGAACCCTGTGTCAAGACTCAGCCAGCTGAGAGGTAAATGGACATCGAGATGGATACAAAGCGGGAAGGCATTGACATTCGACATGTTCGAACCGGTTCCTCTTGTCAAGTACGGCGACAACGTGACAATCGTAGTAAGGTCGAACAACATTGTCGTCAGCGACCAGGGGACTTCGCTCCAAAACGGGACGCTCGACCAGGTTATACGAGTCACCAATGGATACCGGGATAATCTTCGCGGCAAAGTCATAGGCAAAGACGAAGTTCTCCTGGTGAACTGAAAAACGACTTACTATACAGAAGGAAATAGACTTTAGGAATGGAGTTAGATGATGAAAAGGCACAGTTTAATGATTTTGTTTTCCTCCCTGGCAGCCGGGTTCCTGGTGGCCGGGGCGGCCCACGGTCAGGTAATGAGGGATCCTGCCAACTCGCTTTTCTCCGATTACAAGGCATCGAAGGTCGGAGATGCCGTCACGGTTGTCGTCATGGAACAGACGTCTGCATCGAAAGATGCCTCGACCAACACAAGCAGGCAGAGCACCATCGGCCTCAACGGGTCGGCAACTTATGGCACCGCGAATCTCCCTTCGGGCAGCGGGCAGATCGGAACTGACAACGAATTCAAGGGCGCCGGTTCAACAAGTGAGACCGGCAGTGTCCAGACTACTATCAGCGCGCGCGTCATAAAAGTTGACCAATACGGAAATCTGGAAATCGAGGGAAGCAGGTTGATATCGATAAACGGGCAATCCCAGACGCTTAAACTCAGCGGTATCATTCGCCCCTCGGATATCCAACCAGACAATTCTATCCTTTCATCACAAATTGCGGATGCGAAGATTGTATTCGAAGGCTCGGGGTCTATCGACCAATCGCAAAGCCCCGGCTGGCTGATGAAATTATTCCACTGGTTGTTTTGAGGTGTGTGATGAAGAGAGCTTTTATCATTCTTATTCTGATAGCATCTGTTGCTGACGCGAGCCGCATCAAAGACATCGCGTATGTCAAAGGCGTAAATGATTACCAGGTTATAGGTTACGGACTCGTAGTAGGCCTGAACGGGAGCGGCGATTCCCAGATGTCCATATTTACCCAGCAGTCCGTCGCAAGCATGCTGAAACGCTTTGGCGTCACGGTGACTCAGTCTCAGATTCGGATGCGTAACGTTGCGGCCGTAATGGTCGTGGCCTCGATTCCTCCTTTCTCAAGCAACGGCGCCTCTGTCGATGTTACGGTTTCATCCATGGGCGACGCGACGAGCCTTCAAGGAGGAACCCTCCTGCTGACCGATTTAATCGGCCAGGACGGAAAGGTTTATGCGACTGCCCAGGGTCCGCTGTCGGTTGGCGGTTTCGATATACGGGCTGCCGGCACGGAAATACAGAGGAACTTCACGACTACCGGCCGGATACCCAACGGTGGTATCGTCCAGCAGGCGCCCCCGATAAATTTTGTAAACGACTGGAAACTCTCGATCGTCCTTTTCCAGCAGGACTTCATGACCGCGACCCGGGTCGCCGACGCAATCAACCAGAGCATCGGCTCGACTGTTGCGGATGCGATTAATGGCGGGACAATAAACGTGCAGGTACCGCCCGCCTTCCAGACCAGGGATAAACTGGTGCCGTTCATCGCCCAGATCGAATCGCTCCAGGTGGCCCCGGATGTAGTGGCGCGAGTGGTTATAAATGAAAGAACGGGAACTGTGGTCGTCGGTCAGAACGTGACCGTACTTCCGGTCGCAATTTCACACGGGAATCTGAACATCGAGATCCAGGCGTATCCCGTGATCTCGCAGCCTGCACCTTTTTCACAGGGTCAGACTGTCGTCACACAGGCGGCAACTGCACAAGTTAGCCAGGAGAGTACGTCCATGGTGGCAATCAACGGTGCAGCGACTGTGCAGGGCATAGCCACCGCACTTAACTCGCTGAAGGTGAGGCCGCGCGACATTATCGCGATATTCCAGGCGTTGAAAGCGGCAGGTGCACTTAAGGCCGAACTTGTGATAATGTAAGGCCAGATTGACCGGCACAAATGGATAAGATCAACGAAAATATCTCGCCCGTTCAACCTCAGCTGACCGAACAGCAGAAGACCAAGCTGAAGGCGGCTGTAAAGGATTTCGAGGCTATCTTCGTGCAATATATGCTGAAGTCGATGCAGGAGACTGAGAATATTGACGGGGAGGATAAACCGGGACAGGGCTTCGGCAAGGACATAATGACAGGTCTCTTTAATATGAAGCTTGCCCAGTACATGGCGAAAAACAGCGAGCTCGGTATCGGGAGCATGCTTTACAAGGAGTTCACCGGTGAGAACCTGGACTCCCAGGTCCCGCAGACACCGCCGACCGATGGGAATATGTCGTTCCAGAATCTTCCCGCTTCGCAGGCTCCATTCGGCGCATTGCAGAAGATAAGAGCATATAGTTCCGGTTCTTTGTTGGAGAATGTGGGGAAATACTCCGATATAATTAATGAAGCGGCAGGCGCATACAATTTGCAACCAAACCTGATAAAAGCTGTAATTGCAGCCGAATCGGCCGGAAAAGCCGATTCGGTTTCTTCCAAGAATGCGAAAGGTCTGATGCAACTCGTCGATTCTACAGCCAAGGAGATGGGCGTTACGAACCCGATGGACCCGCGTGAGAATATCATGGGCGGCACGAAATATCTGAAAAGCCTCCTCGATGAATTTTCCGGAAATCTTCCCCTGGCCCTGGCCTCGTACAATGCGGGACCCGGTGCTGTGCAGCAGTATGGTGGAGTTCCACCCTACGGTGAGACCCAGAACTACATAAAACGAGTGATGAACTATTTGAACATGTTTGACGGTAGTGAGGTGAGTAATGACGGACGATGACAAGAAACGTTTGATGGAAATCACTGCTGCCGAGGCAGTTGAATTCGGGAAAATGGCTGAAGTACTGGGCAAGAAGCACGATGCAATATCGAGGCTCGATACAGCCGCGATTCAGTCCATGGTTAGCGAAGAGCTCGAAGTGCTGAACCGCGTCCGCGTCGTCGAAAAAGAACGCGGGTGGCTTCTGAAGCAGCTTGGACTGAACGGTAAGGACCTTAACGATGCGGATCTCCTGGAAAAGAAACTGGGCAAGGCTGATTCGCATGCCTACCGAAGGTTGCACCTCGATTTTCAAAGAGCTTTTTCCAAAGTCATCCAGCTGAACAATATCAGCCGAGTTTTGCTGCTGCATTCGCTCGGCTTTATCAGGCAGAATATCAGGATCCTCACCGATGACGGGAGAAGAAAACTGGTCGACAAGAAGGCTTAGCAAACTATGGGCGGACTGAACAGCATATTGAACATAGGAAGCGGCGCCCTGATGACAAGTCAGGCGGAGCTTGATACGACCGCGCACAACATTGCCAACGCGAACACAGACGGCTACACCAGGCAGGAAGTGATGACGGAGGCATCGGCTCCGATTCAGATGAGCTACGGCTACGTCGGGAGTGGAGTGACGATAACCGGCATCAAGGGCATCAGGGATGCATTTGTCAACGAGCAGGTCACGAATATGAATTCCGATCTGAGCCAGGCAAACATAGAGCAGCAGGTGGGCTCGACGGTTGAAGGGATATTCAACGAGACTTCAAATTCCACCAGCGGACTTGTGGCCCAGCTCAATGCGTTGTTCGGTGCATTTCAAACCCTTTCACAGACTCCCGAAGATGCGGGTGTCAGGCAGACGGTTCTGCAGGCGGGTCAGAACGTCGCGACAACTTTCAATTCTCTGAATAATCAACTGACGGACGCCAGCTACCAGGTGGGCCAGCAAATCGGCTCCGATGTCACGAAAATAAACCAGCTGGCCGGCACGATCGCAGGAATAAACAAGCAGATCCTCGCGAACTCGGGGACATCAGGTGCCTCGTCGGATTTGCAGGACCAGCTGAACAATGCGGTCACGCAGTTGAGCAATCTGATAAACGTCAAGGTGGTAACCGACGCGAACGGAACTACCAACGTGACTGCGGGGGGCGCGGTGCTGGTTGCCGCGGGAACGGCATTCAATTTCAAAATGACTCAGACGGCTTCCGGGATTACCATCGGGAGATCTGATTCCACCGTCCCGGCCACAGTCTCGTCGGGCGAAATAGCCGGACTTCTCAATTCATACGATAATTTAATCCCTTCTTTCTCGAGTCAGCTCGACTCAATAGCCAACACACTGGTAAAGACGGTCAATGCCTTCAACTCCGCCGGATATACGCTCCCGGCCGGAGGCGCCGCGGCGCAGACGGGTAAGACTTTCTTCCAGGGAACAAGCGCCGGCAGCATTGCGATTTCTCCTGATATCCTGAACAACCTCAACAATATCGCCGCATCGTCCAACGGAGATCCCGGCAACGGCGAGAATGCTGCCGCCATGGCAAACGTCCTGAACGCGCCGGTGATGGGCAACGGGCAGTCTATCATGGATGCCTATCAGGCATTGGTGAATCAGGTAGGCACTGCTTCCCAGAACGCTTCGAACAGCGTCCAGACACTGCAAATTCAGCAGAACCAGCTGACGGCATTCCAGACGTCAATTTCCGGCGTTTCGCTGGACCAGGAGCTGACGAACATGATTCAGTTTCAACATTCGTTCGAGGCGGCCGCAAAAGTCGTGACCACTGCCGACTCGATGTATCAAACAGTAATCGGAATGGTGTCGTAAAATGAGGATCAACGAACAACAAATCGTAAGTGATTTGCTCTATTCCGTGGGGCAAGACAGGCAGTCTATAAGCAATCTGCAGGAACAGATTTCCAGCGGCAAAGTTGTAAACACTCCTTCAGATAATCCCACATTGAACCAGAGACTGATGCTCCTTCAGGATGAGTCGAATCAGAATGACGTTTACACGCAGAATGCGCAATATGCGTCGAGCTTCCTGACGCAACAGAGTTCGTCGCTGGGAAGCGCAGTGAACATTCTCACGAGCATCAAATCGATGCTTCTCTCGGCGGCCAACGATACCAATCCCCAGGATCAACAGAACTACGGGACCCAAATGGGGGAGTATATAAATCAGCTTCTGGATCTCGCGAACACTCAATACGGCGGGAAGTACATTTTCGGCGGGTCACAGACCACTTCGCAGCCGTTTTTCATGAACGCTTCACAGACGGCAGTGTCGGCGAATCCAAGCGGAGTCGGAGGCGCGCTCCAGCTCAATGTCAGTTCACAGATGACTCTCCAATACAACATCACGGGTTCGGAAGCGTTCAGCAACGGCCAGATTTTCAACGACCTCATCGCAATCAAGAATGAGATGAACGCCGGTACGACACCGACGCAGGCGGACATCACGACTGTGGACAATTACTTGAACTCCATGATAAACACAAACGCAAAGGCGGGCGCAATAATGGATCGCTTTCAGCTGATACAGAGCCAGCTGAACTCCGAAAACCAATCCCTGCAAGCGACCATATCGAACCTCGGTGATACCGACGTAGCAGCCGCGGTAATCAAGCTGCAGGAGCAGCAGACCACTCTGAGCGCGGCCCTCAAGACCGGAGCAAGCGTGATCCAGCTTTCGTTGTCGAACTTTCTGCCGTAGAGTATGAAGAAAACAATAGAAATAGGAACGGTTGCCGGCCTGGCATTCGGCATCATCTCCATATTCGGATCCTTCCTCATGGAAGGCGGTAAGATCGGTGCCCTAATAATGATACCGGCAATGGTGATTGTCTTCGGCGGCACATTCGCAACCGCCATGATCGGTACCTCCTTCAATCAATTCGGAAAGATATGGAAGTTTGCGATAATCGCTTTCATGCCGCCGAAGCATGATGTTGAAAAGCTGATCGAATCGATCGTTCATTACGCGACGGTTGCAAGGAAGGACGGCCTCCTTTCTCTGGAAAAGGAGCTGAACGAATTGCAGCACGCGTTCCTGAAAAAGATGCTCCGTTTTGCGATTGACGGGACCGACCCGCAGACTATGCGTGCAGTCGCAGATGCTGAAATGGGATTCCTCAATGAGAGACACCTTTCCAATGCCCAGATCTTCCAGAAGATGGGAGGATACGCACCGACTATGGGAATTATCGGCACAGTGATGGGCCTCATCGTGACTCTCGCGAATGCCGGCGGCGACCCGAACGATCTGATACACCATATAGCCAGCGCGTTTATCGCCACACTGTGGGGGATCTTCACCGCAAACATAATCTGGCTGCCGCTTGCGGACAAATTGAAGACCATTCACGGTGAGGAGAATCTTGTCATGGAAGTGACCCTCGAGGGTGTCCTCGCCGTGCAGGCGGGCGAAATACCGGCTATTGTAAAGGCGAAGTTGATGGCGATGCTGCCGAGCAGCCAACAGGGTGAGATATGATGCGGAAGAAAGGCGGAAGCGAACACGACAACCTGGAGCGGTGGCTCCTCACATATTCCGATCTGATAACCCTGCTCCTCGGGTTATTCGTAATTCTTTATGCGAGTTCCCAGGTTGACATGAAGAAGTATCAGAAGTACGTCTCGGCTTTTGCAAGCGTATTCGGCGGAAGCGGCGGCAACCATGGGACGATGCCGGGAGAGAATGGAGTATTGTCGGCTACTTTGACCCAGTCGCCGCTGTCGGGGCCAAGGGAACTGGAAAGAAAGGTGAAATCGGCTGTCAGTAATGTGCTGAAAACCGGCGGCGCGATGATCACCGAGGACGAACGCGGAGTGACGGTCCACTTGCTGGAGAAACTTATGTTCGATCCGGGGAAGGCGGAATTGAAGCCGGGGGCATTTCCGGCACTTGACACGCTCGGGTTTCTTCTGCAATCGATACCCAATCAGATTCGCATCGAAGGGCATACTGATAACACCCCGATTCATACCGCACAATATCCGTCAAACTGGCAGCTTTCCGTTGCCAGGGCGATGACCGTAGGTTACTATCTATTAACCCATTACCAAATCAGGCCGGAGAAAGTGGCGATAATCGGTTATGGCGAATACCATCCCTTCGTACCGAACGACACCCCGGCCCACAAAGCAGAAAACAGGAGAGTGGACATTGTCATACTCAACCGCACAACGCAGAACTGAGGAGGAGACGACGATAAAGATGAAACTCGTGACGAGGCATTTTGGTGAACTGGAGTTTGATGAGAGTATTGTCTATCACTTTCCAAACGGTTTGTTTGGTTTTGAAGAACTCCATGATTTCATTATAATAGACGACAAGGATACCGAGCCGCTGAGGTGGCTTCTTTCCGTTGAGGATCCGACCGTCGGCTTTGCAGTCGTTGATGCGGCTCACCTTGCGCCGGAACTTTACGGCGAGCTTGCGGCGGACGAGCGGAGTTCTTCGTCCATGTTCGTGGTCCTTGTGTTGCGGCGTGATCCGGAGCCGATTACGGCGAATCTAAAAGCGCCCATAGTGTTGAACAACGGCAATAAATCGGGCAAGCAGTTGGTGCTGAATTCAGATAAATATTTGACAGACTACAAAATTAATTAACCATGGAAGGGTATTATGTTAGTCTTGACAAGGAAGTTGGGCGAAGTCATCAAGATTGGCGACAAGATTAAGGTTGTCGTCGTATCTGTCGAGGGCGGCAGCGTAAAGCTGGGGGTCGAAGCTCCTGAGGATATACCCGTTCACCGTGAGGAGATCTACGAGAAAATAGCGGCCGAAAACAAGGCGGCATCCGCTCAGCTGGACAAAGAAAAAGCTATGGCGTTGAAAAAGATTCTCAAGAAGAATGGCTGAGCAATCCAGAAAATGTGTGCTGGTTATTGACGATGCGAAATTGGTCCAGCGTTTCGCGGGAGCCTTTTTTTCGCGGCTGAAATTTGAAGTCC
>JAJYOS010000220.1 GCA_021796055.1 Bacteroidota bacterium | reverse complement strand
TTGCGAATAGAGAGCCACTTTTCGCAATACAAATTCATAATTATCCTGCGTGATGAATATGCCCTGCCTTCCTACACCACGGTTATAAACGTGGTAAAACGATCCCTCGGTGAAATTAACGGTTCTTCTGGCCATTTTAGTCCAACTGCGACTCACCTTGGAGGTGAGTCGCAGTTACCACAGGTTACCACAGGCTACTTCAGCAGCAGCATCTTCTTTACCGAGTTGAAGCTCCCTGAGCTCAGTCGGTAGAAGTACACTCCGCTGGCGAGCCTTGAAGCATCGAACGTAACGCTGTAAGTGCCGGCGCCCTGCTGCTGATTCACCAGCGTCCCGACTTCCTGGCCCAGAATGTTGTACACCTTCAGCATAACGATGCCAGCCTTGGGCACCGAGTATCTCAAGGTAGTGGACGGATTGAACGGATTCGGGAAGTTCTGCTCAAGTGCGAAAGTCGCGGGGACTCCCGTCGGTTCACGCTTAATGCCGGTCATCGTGCCGAAGTCGGCATTCGTCCGCGGCTCAAGCTTGTAAGCGCCGTTGGCATACCTGAGCACGCCCGTCAGACTCTGGAACAAAGCGCCCTTCGGGATGATCTGGAAACTGAATGCCGTATCATGGGGATCGGGGCTGAACATATTGCTCCCGTCATCGTCCACGCGGCAGCCTCCCGTCCCGTCATTAACAATGTACTCCCTGAAGCTCCCATTCGCGCTCGTAATGCTGTAGCTCGGGTCGGGATCATTATCGGTGACGGTAACGCTGTCGAATCTGACAAGGACGCTCTCCCACTGCTCCGCCATCAGGTCGCCGCTCGGTTTGCCTCCGACATCGCCGGTCTCAACCATCACCGGTGGATAGGTCTGTTTGCCGCTTCCCATGACAGTAGCCGTGTCGACGGTCAATTCGGTCATTCCGGAATACTCTGTCACTGTGCCGGTAACTGACACGCTGTCGCCGCGATGCAGCTTATAACCTTTGGAGCCGTAAAGCATGATTCCGCTATAAGCTGCCGCTCCATCCTGCATGTAAAGCACCGGCGTCTTGTTCGCCTGGTTCCGATGATCGACCTCGCGCGGGAAGTCGGCTGTGTCAGCCTGGATAATTCCCTTTATCGTGACCTTCAGGTCGATAACGCCGCTTGCGCCGTCGGTAAAAGGCGTGTACTGAACGTCGCGGATCGTGTATCCATTACCTCTGACAACATAGAAGTAAGCCGCCTTCGAAGTATCGGGAGAAGTGGACTGTAACCTTGACGTGTCCTGCCAAGCCGCGTAGAAATATTTTACCAGAGAACCGTCCGACTGGGCCGGTATCGTCGCTGCGAAAGTGTGGGAAGTGTCGGGCGTCATCTTTATTCTTACATACGGCCCGTTATTAACAGAGTAGTAAACCGCGGCCGAATCTACCTTAACCGAAGTATCTGGATTTATCGATATCGCTGTCATCCTGATCTTCACATCTTCGGTTGGAAGCGGAAAAGCGGAAGAACGCCTCGAAGAAAATCCGGTTGCCGTTATGCTCGGCGTGTAAGCCTTTACTTTCATGTCGCCGGGATACAGCGGAGTGATCCGATAGCCCGTCGTCGCGTAGGCGGTGAGAATGCCTCTGATATAATCCAGCTTCGTCCCGACTGCAGGAGGAACGTAAGTCGAGTCGGCAGTGTAATTCCTGCTGGTAAAATATTTCGAAGCGTCGTATACATCGAGCAGATTGCCGTAAGAATCCTGTACGACGATATCCCACGCCTTGCCAACTGAAGAGGTGAATGTGCTTACGCTCTTCACCGTCAGGTTCCGGATAATCACGTAAGAGTTCTTGTATTTCGTGCCGGGGTAAAATTTCATCGTCCCGCCGGCAGAGAGATCACCTTTCACGAGATCGCTAAGTTTCAATTCCTTTGGGGCAGGCCTGGTCGTTATATTGAGGACCTCGACCGTCTGGTTGGCGGTCGGCACTAGTTCATAGTTACCCATTATGCTGTTCGGGGAATACTTCGTCAGAGATCCGGTCAACTTGATGACATAGCCGGTATCTAACGAAGGCAGGCCGATGCTTGTCGCGATGGTGGAGGAGCCGAAGATATTCATCCCTCCCCACTCCGCGCTGTCGGTGCTCTGGATATAGAAATTCGTGTTACCCGCGCTGATCCCGATCAGGGCCGGATCTGCTATGACGATTCCGGTCACTGTTATCGTATCTTTCATGTACGGTGAGCTGGTCAGGCTTGCTCTCCCGCTGGTTCCGAGGGAGTCGGCGATCTTCAGCGAATCCATCGGGATATAATTGAGATCATACAGCGAAAGCGTATCCACCTTTGCGAGTTTCTTGCCGCCGCCGGCATCGACGGTGCCCACGCTTTGGAGCCCGGCTCCCTGATAACCCTGCGCTATTGCAAACCCCGCAGTCAAAAGCACGACTAGTAAAGCTTTTTTCATTCGAGCCTCCTGTTTGGTTTTAGGTTTCGGCTTTCGGCATTCAGCCATCAGGCGACCGCTGCACGCCGATTGCCAAACCGTTATTTTATAACCAGAAACTTTCCGCGCTTTATCACGCCCGTGTTCAAATCCTTGACTGTAAACAGATAAAGACCCGTCGCAATTGCCTGGTCCGCATCTGTTATCAAATTCCAGGCATGCAGCCCTCCCGGAAGCTTCTGTGTGTTGTCTGATGCGTAGTGCTGAAACCACTGTATATCCGAACCGGTGTAGGTCGACGCGTCATGCTCAAGCGTCGCCACGATGTCGCCCGCTACCGTATAAATCCTGATTTCACATCTGGAGGGGAGATTGTAGAAATATATTTTCTTTTCACGCGCACCCGTTCCATCCCAGTAAGCTCTTGTGTAATAAGGGTTAGGGAACACGCCGACGGCCCCGGAATCCTTCGCGGCCGCGGTCGGGCCGGGGAAAATCCTGCCCAATGAACGAACGGACGGCTGACTCGGCATCCCAAGAGCCGGATTTCCTTTATCGTAAGCCTCAACCCCGAACACATATTGCCAGCCGTTAAGGAGGTAAGGAACCTTGAAACTGTAGACATACCTGTTCGCATCCCCGGCAAACTCCTTCGGCGGATCGATCCTTGCGGGGAGGCCCGCATCAAGTCCCACCGAATCGATGAGATCAAAGTCCGCTATTTCCTCGTACGGTTCCTGGACCCCCTGAAAATCGAAACCGGGTCTCGACATAAATACCCTGTACCCCTCGAAGTTCTTCCTGTTCAGGAGCGGGTCCACGACATTTTCCGGGGCATCATCCCAGTATATGGTGGCCTCTGCATCACCCGGCTCGATGCGCACGTGCGGCGGAGGAAGTATGTTCGGGAAGATATACCGGGTGATCTTTCCGTTCCCGTCGAGATCTTCACCAGGATCGAGGACTCCATTGCCGTTCTTGTCTTCGCCGTTATATGTTCGCTGAGCCCATGTGGCGTTGTCGCAAAGCGTCTTCCTGGATGCGGCAACATTGTTCTGGTAGTCCGTCGGGTTTCCCGTGTTGAGTTTCGGACCGCATACCATTGCAAACACAACCGTCACCGATGAATCAGGAGCTAATGTAAAAGGTCCGACCGACAGGAGAGTATATCTGTTCCCCGCGTTGCCGAGGTAGCTCGGATTGTTGCGGTTATTATAGTAATCGGATGGAATGGAAGTCTCCATCTTCTCGAAGCGCAGGGCATCGGTGGCAGGAGACAAGAGATTGGCGTCGCCCGTACCCAGATGAAACTGCCAGGCCGAGAAATGAGTGAGACTGTTCAATGAATCGAGAAGCGCCGGCCGGGACGAGACCACAAAGCCTAACGGGTCTACACCGAGAAGTTTTATGGAGACGTAGTTATCGGTCGGCCCGTCGTTCGCCGAATGCTGCGCGTCGAAGGCATAAGCGAGCCTGAGGGAATCGACATATCCGATTCCCGTGCCGCTGTAGAACGATGTACCTTCGGTGGGAAGTCTGAAGTTTGTATTCCTTACCACAAAATCGTTCACGAACCCGACAAACATCGAATCAATTGGAAAAGACCCCGTGTTCTTGACGGTGAAGCTGAAGATGACGAAGAAATCTGCGCTCGGGTATTCCCACGCGTAGGTCTCCTGATGTACCGACACATTAAGCGGGACATGGCCGACGAGCTCCTGGCCCGTACCGGGATCGACCGAATTCGAGTCCGTGTAATCTGCAATGAAATCCTGGTGACTGACCGCACCCGGAGAATAATAACGGGAATCGAGAAGTGAACTGCGTTCGGTCAAACCGCTGTCGAGCGGCTGAGTAAACTCCGATGGATTGCTGTAGTAATCGGTCGTCACTGTGCTTACAAACGGTCCCTGACCATTCTTGTACCCGCCTACCCACAGGCCTCCGCTGAACAGGTGTTCAATTCTGGACCTTACCGGAGTGATGGGGTATTCACAGGAAGGCTGCGTCGGCCAGAAAGACTGGCTGAACGTATTTCCAACGCGACCGAAACTTGTAACTGTGAGCCCGATGTTGCCTATATTGGTCGACTTGTTATCGGTCACCTGACCTTGCGCCATGACAGTAACAAGCGCAACAATAGTTGCAACCCTGAGGATGATTTGCACGACACGCCTTTTCCCTGATTGCCTGAGTGATTCCAAAATAACGAATGCAAAAAATAATGTCAAGGAAACTTGAGTTAAGGTACGATTGTTAAAGCTTTAACTGCGTGTTGTGGCAGTTTCACTCAACAAACGGAGAAAAAATGAAAACGGTCGGAATAGTCGTTTCCGTATTAGTAGTCGAACTGATACTTATGGTGATCTTTGTCTATTCGGGAATTTACAATGTGTCCACGATGTCACCTGACCCAGGCTTCCTCCGCTGGGTGTTCAGCAAAACGAGTGACAATTCGGCAATTCATCACTCAGAGGGAATAGCGGTCCCTTCGCTGGCAGATAGCGCCATGGTTGCGGAAGGCTTTCACCATTATAATGAAACGTGCGCAGGCTGTCACGGCGCCCCCGGAGTTCAGCGTTCTGAAATAGGAGAGGGCCTATATCCCCATCCACCCGATCTGGCCCGTTCTGCGAAGCACCAGTCGCCTGCGAGGCTCTTCTGGGTAGTAAAGAACGGAATTAAGAGCACCGGCATGCCGGGCTTCGGAAGAACGCACTCTGACCAGAAGATCTGGGAAATCGTCGCATTTCTCGAGAAGATGAAGAATATGACGCCCGGACAGTATGCCACGATGCGTGCCGCCGCGATGAGTGAGAAAAGTATGAACAAAGAAACGAGCGGCCATAATCGGCGAAAGATGTAGATCTCGAGCGTTGTTCTCCTGCCAATGAGGTCAGGTGGGCCGTATGCTTATTCTTTCTCACAAGATGAGAAGTATCTGTCATTCGCTACGACCTACGACTACTATGTCCTTAATGGTTTCTCTCTTGAACCGGAAGTATCAATGACCTGGATTGAGAGATCAAAACCCGCATTTTATCTCCTGGCAAATGTTTCATACACACAGATGCTTCCGCAATCCAACGTAGCACTCTTCGGAAGAATCGGATATGGTATAGCCAACAGCGAAGAAATTCCCATTTACGCGGGCGGAGCGGTTCACGTGACAGACGCTCTGAAGGTCGGAATATTTAACGCCGGAGTGGGTACCAAAGTCCTGATAAGTAAGAGCGCGCTCGTGAGGCTGGAACTCAACTACAAGTCACAAAGCTGGAAGAGCGACTACGCCTATCTCGGAGACACGACGATTTCCAACATCGGGCTATTCACAGGTTTGTCGTTCCTGTTCTGAATGAGACGGCGATTTATTAGCCCTGCGTCAATCTGAAATGAGAGCGGCGTCGGGAATTCTATTGCCTTGATAATGCCCGCTGCTTCAAGCGACGTTTTTGTTTTTGGAAAGCGTTCCGGAGCAACTGTTATCTCGCTTCGATGAAAGTTATATTGTGTCGAACGATCACCAAATGACAAGTGAATGCAGCTTTTACGGGCAAATCATCGACTTGATTCTTGAGGCAAGATCGATTTCACGAACAGCTTCACTTATATGGATCGTTTTTCCGGCGGTAGCCTGAGGATAATCAAAATTTCACAAGAGGGAAATCGGATTGAAGTTCATGTACCCGCACTCGGCTGTGCGGGGGAAGTGGTTGTGTACAACGCGGTACCGAAAGGGAAAGTGACGGTTAACGGGAAGAAGGCGGTCGAGAGGATCGACAAGGAGAAGAGGACGGTGGGGGTGGAGATTGAGAAGGGAATGGAACAGAAGGTGGTGATTGAGAAATGAGAGAGTTCATACCAGAGAATGATTCTGTTGTTTTGTGTGATGTCAGATTGTCTTGAGAAGATTTGCCCACGCCTTCCGGTGAACAATTGAGGAGGTTGCTCGGTCAAGCTCCTCGCCGATAAAGGATAAGAAAAGGACCCTTCCTTTCTCACCGAGTAAGATCAGAATACCGGAGGAAAACTCCAGGAAATTCGAGACGTAGACGTTCTGACCGCTGGTAAACTCAGACAGGATTCTGGCCTCGGCATTTTCTTTGTCTGCCTTGTCGAGTCCCTGTTCAGCCAAGAACAAAATCTCAGATATCTTCCGCGCCCTGGCAACATCTAGTTTTGAATCGATCTGTGTAAGAGTCAATGAGCGATCTTTAACCTCCACGAGAAGAACTATCTTGCCTTTGAGGCGACACTCAATATCCGCACCCATCCCGGAGGATGCGTCAGCGGTGTTGACTTTCTGTCTTCGTACATCATCAAAGATTCGAAATTCCTTCGCGATCGCTCTGAATAATGCCGTGCATACGGCCTCCATGCGGTCGCCGCCTGATTTGTCGGAGACATACTCAGAAACGAGACGGATAGTTTGTGCAAGACTCACTCTGTTTGGGGTAGGATAAACGACTTGCACATCGGCGAGAAGGTGATAAATCTCAACCAGAACCTGGTCGAACACGACCGACGTGAATGATATGTCGCTTCTTTTCTCCACTTCGTCCAGCACCGTAACCAGTCTGTCCCAGTCTTGTTTGTTCTTCTGTTGAGATCGGTACTTCTTAGTCACCGCCGGACAGCGAAGCGGGTTATTGACGTATGGCTCTGTCGAACCGCCTAATACTCTATGGTTCGCCTGATCGAATGGGACAATTACCTGATGAGCAATAGTTCGTGCATCGAAGGCGCCGGGCTTCTTGTATGCCGTCTGGATGGAGCGACAATCGAGTTTGGGATTGACACATTTTGCCAAGAGCTGAGTCGGTAAGACGTAATGGTAAGACTTGATGTTGCTGTCTTGACACTCGGTGATGAATTTCTTTATCGCTAAATCTTCAGGCGAAAGAGGGTCAGAAAACGCGCTTGACTGAATCTTCTTTGAGATGGATCTCCACTCTTTATCAAGGAAGTCTTGACATCTTTCAGTAAATGACTTCGCGTCATCCATTAATAGTTTGTCCAGAGGATTTCTTGTCGCTCCTGCTTTATAGACATCGCCTGCTTCGGCTTTTCTTTGTGAATATTCCAGTCTTTATATAGAGTCCGCATTAACTCACAGTCATAGCCCGAAACAGCGACCTTTCCCTTCACGCCGTTCAGCAATTTTGCCAGAGCTACATGTTCTTCGTCGCTTAGTTCGAACTGATACGCTTTTGAATCGCCGCGAGATTCGTGAGGGTACGGCGGATCGCAGTAGAATAACGTCTCGCTGCTATCATAGCGCTGTATTACCTTTTCGGCCTTGTCGTTTTCAATTTGGACGCGCAACAGGCGCGTGGCAATGTATTCGAGACCCTCTACACTACCCAGCCATCTCGAGACCGCCCCGGACATTCCGGCTCGGCTTGTATTGAGGCAATTAGCCCAACGACCTATGGATGCAGTCTGTGCAAGGCCGGTGCGAACTTGCCGTGCACGAATATAGAAGCGTCTTGCACGTTCAAGCGGCGATAGGTTTTTTCCGTTCCCATTGGTCTGGATAGCTGCCAGAAACTCTTCTCGAGAAAACGGAGTCAAACCAATAGAGTACAAGAGATCATCCTTCTGTTCTCTGAGCACGCGGAAGAAATTCACAACGTCGCCGTCAAGATCATTATAGGTTTCGACAGGTGACGGGTCTCTGTTGAGTAGCACAGCTGCCGAGCCCCCAAACGGTTCACAGTAATGATGGCATTCTGGAAGGAGAGGTAGAAGCCATTCCAGGTGACTATACTTGCCGCCGTACCATCCGAACGCGATCTTCTTTCGGTACCGTGCTTTCTCCTCCGATACGGACCTTTTCCGAATTACAGGATGCTTGGTAAGCTTTGATTGTTTGATAATACCTTGCCTCTTTTCAGTTGCTCTGTTCTTTTCTTGGTTTCCGCCCCCGTGTGCCATTTGCATACTCTCCGTTGTTTTCTATTTGTGAAACGCCTGCATTCGTGTCAAACGCAACGTGTCTTTGATATCGTGGGCCTGTGTTTTCTTCTGCACACACCCCTAAGAGAGCCGATTCATTTTAATCAGAACCATGGGGAAAATCAAGTTGGCCCCACCGCAATTCCCACGGATTTTGGATTTTGACAGCGTGTTCCATTATTCTTGTGAAATATGTTCTCATCATATATATTCAGCGAGGCTACGAGATGGAATCGCACATGATATCAAGATACGCCATCGGACAGAAGCTTTTTACTCTGCTAACCTTCACAATTCTGGTAGCAGGCGTATTCTGGATATCTTCCTGC
>JAJYOS010000219.1 GCA_021796055.1 Bacteroidota bacterium | reverse complement strand
GTGGACTCGCTGGAGTCTCAGTCCGCGAGCTTTGTATACCATGTGGCCGCCGATTCAGTTGTCCTTGATCCGGGGAACAAGATAATGAAACAGACTGTAGCGTGGAGCGGCCCCATTACGCCGGAGTCGCAACCCCGCTCTTTCAGTTGCGTCAGTTATCCCAATCCATTCAGCACGACGACAAGAATTCAGTATTTTATCGGATCCGACAGCAAGGTGAGCTTCGATTTGTATGACGTACTCGGGAGGGAAGTAGAATCCATCGATCAGGGGTATCGCATTGCCGGGAGTTACACATTTGTTCTGAGCGGAAAGGAGCTTGCAAGCGGCGCATATCTTGTCAGAATGAACACTGACTTTGGAAGCAAGACGCTGAAGATTGTCGTTGAGAAATGAGCTCTGCATCGAGACGGGAAATCATTGGGATTGGGCAAACCTCGCTGCCAGTGGGATATGATGAAACGAATAGTCGCGAAAAAACGGGCCCTTAGAGCGTTGTGGCTGAGAAAATTAGCAGCGATGTGTTTAATGACCGAGGTACATTTGATTTTTCAGCTTAGACCTGATAGCTTATCCACTTGTAAATAGAAGGATTATGAAGCAAGAATATATAGACGTTCCGAAGGATTCTGCCAGCATCGACATGAAGAAAGTGAAGGTGGTAGTAATTACCACTGTCATGCTCTCGTTCATCTCATATTGGCGGGCTGCGGCAGTAGTAGTTTCCGATATCGGTTCGAGTGCATTTTATGCATTAGGAATCGCGGAGCAAGCGGTCGGCCCATCGGCTCCCTGGTTCATTTTATTCGTCATGCTTTTTGCCTACGGAATTCGGGCAGTTTACATGGAATCGTCAAGCATGTTCGTACGCGGAGGGAGCTACCGCGTCGTGCGAAAGACACTTGGTAGCACATTTGCCAAACTGGCGGTGTCTGCTCTTGTCTTCGATTACCTCCTGACGGCGCCGATAAGCGCCGTATCTGCCGGGCAATATCTCGAAGGACTTATCAATTCGCTCCTTCATTCAATGGGTTACAGCTACCAGGTTCCTGGAAACTGGATCGCAGTCGGCGCGGCCGTGCTCATCGAGCTGTATTTCTGGAGAAACAATATCATCGGTATCGAAGAGTCAAGCGAGAAGGCCCTCAGGATCTTTCAGATAACCTCGGTCCTGGCGGTTATTCTCTTCTTCTGGTCGTTTGCCACGATTCTCGTCCGCGGAGCACATCTCCCATCATTCTCCGTTCACCTGTCGGACGACGCTATGGGATGGTTGAGAAATCTGGGGTGGCTGAAGACCATCGGTCTGGTTGGAGTGATCATCGGGATGGGACATTCGATACTCGCGGTAAGCGGAGAGGAGACCCTCGCCCAGGTTTACAGAGAAATAGAATCGCCGAAGCTTGAGAACCTTAAGAAGACGGCCCTGGTGATGTTTATATTCAGTCTTATATTCACGGGACTGAATTCGCTTTTTGCCGCAATGATAGTTCCTGCAAGCGATCTAATTGGCAAGTACAATGACAATGCCTTGAGCGGCCTGGCAATGAATCTGATCGGCCCTCACGTAGTCTTGCTGGTTCTTCAGGTGTTTGTCGTGGTTGTCGGATTTTTGATTCTGGCGGGTGCGGTCAACACATCGCTGATCGGCGCCAACAGCGTTTTGAACCGCGTAGCTGAGGACGGCGTACTTCACGAATGGTTTCGCAAACCGCATGGACGATTCGGAACATCGTACAGGATTATAAACATGCTGGCGATTATCCAGCTGTTCGCGATCATCGTGAGCGGAGGGAACGTCTTTTTGCTCGGTGAAGCCTATGCCTTCGGCGTTGTGTGGACCTTCATAATGACAACTTTCTCGATTCTGGTGCTCCGCTACAAGGATAAGTCGCCGCGTGAATGGCGGGTCCCGCCGAACGTCAAGTTCGGTAAGTTTGAGATCCCTATCGGACTGATCGTCGTTTTCATCATCCTTTTTGCACTCGGCTTTACAAACCTTTTCACAAAGCCGTTGGCAACCGAGGGGGGCGTGACTTTTACAGTCGTGCTGTTCGGGCTGTTTGCCTTCTCGGAACGTGCTAATCGCCGAATTGCAGCGTCCAGAGACAAGGACCTGGAGAAATTCAATATCTACGCCCAGAACAATCTCACCGCTGAGGCCGTCGGCTGTAAACATTCACAGCGGAAGCTGGTCGCGGTAAGAGCCCCGAACAGGCTTCATCACCTGCAAAGGTGCCTGGAAGAAACGGATCCGGACAAGTCGGATGTTGTAGTGATGACTGCAAAAGTCATCCCCGGACAGAGCACGGCGGTTGCACAGACTATCGACCTGCCCGAGGAAGAGCTTTTCAGCGAGGTGATTAAGATGGCGGAGAAGGAGGGGAAGACGATTCTTCCAATCGTGGTTCCCACCAATAATCCCGGCTATGCAGTGGCGCACACGACCGTCCAGATAGGCGCCGAAGAAGTGTTTCTCGGTGCGTCCGAGCGGTATCCCACTGAGTACCAGATGCAGCAGTTCGCATTGTATTGGGGTATGGTAGAGGCGGATGAGAATCATCATGTCGTCATTCGCACAGTCGGTCCTAACGGAGAAATGAAGTTCGAAATATAGCGTTACCTTCAATATCTCTTCCTGCGAAGGAATCCAAATGGCGCTTGTAACACGCGGTGATATAATTACTCTGTTGCTGAGGTCACTCGAGAAAAAGGGGGGAACAAGCTTGTTTCAGCGGGTTCTTTCTCCCGGCAAAGCGAGAGTGAAAATGACCTGGCGGCAGGAACGGGATTCCATTCGCAATTGGTACGAGATCCCGCTGGTCGAGATGCGGCAGAACGAGTTGATCACGGGGAATCCTCATACCAGTCCCAGCGCTTATGCGGCTGAGAAGTTTCTTGCGGGCAGCCGCCTCACGGCACTTTCGTTAGGATCGGGGTCGGGATCGAGGGAGATCTCCTGGGCGGAAACAGGTAAGTTCGAACGGATTACAGGCATCGATCTGTCTGAAGAAAGGGTGAAGAACGCCAGGAGCAAGCTGGCCGGAACGCCTTTTGCCGGCGTGGTTGAGTTCGTGACGGGAGACGTGATGCAGCATCGATTTGAAGATGAATCGCTGGACGTAGTCATCGCGGAGGGGATTCTTCACCACTTGTCGCCGGTTGAAAAAGCACTTGAAAACATTCACCGGTCCCTGAAACCGGGTGGGATACTTATGGTAAACGAGTATGTCGGTCCCGACCGGTTTCAGTGGACAAACGAACAGCTGAGATACTGTGATGCTCTGCTCGCCATATTGCCCGCAGATTTAAGGACTTATCGAGGTACGAGCCGCATAAAGTCGAGGGTATACAAGCCGGGTACACTGTCGATGCTGGTTTATGATCCGTCAGAGGCGATAGAATCATCAAGGATTATCGGTGCTCTCCAGCACCGGTTCAAACTGCTCGAGCGCAGGGATTACGGGGGGACAATACTTCAGCCTCTGCTGAAAGATATCTCTCACCACTTCATCGAGATGACGCCCGAAAGGGAGGGATCTCTTCGCTTCCTTTTCACCGCCGAGGATTTCCTTATGAGCGCACACTTGATCGCAAGCGACTTCACATTTGTCGTTGCGCAGAAATAGCCAGGAAGGAAAAGCCGGGGCTTCTCGATCAACCCCGATCTATTTACGCAGGCGGTGGCGGTCAGGAGATGCCGGTCCTACGCGTTTGCCGTTAACCCTGTGAGTCTCAAGCTTAATTCTCTCAACTGCCTGCGCGCATCTTCGTCATAAGCCTGTGCATTCGGCTTTGAAGGTCGTTTCATGTCGAAGTAGACGCCGGTATAGTTCGCAGTCTCATCCGACAAGGCCACATATTCCAACGCGTCGGCGCCGTCCACAACGGACGTGATGGTGCTTCCGAAAAACTCTTCCACCATCTTGGTGTTCATCAGCGTTGCCGGGTGAAGACAGTTGGCGGTTACCCCGGTCCCTCTCAACTCTTCCGCGAGATCTATTGTGAACATTATCTGTGCAAGTTTGCTCTGCCTGTACGCCCTGAAACTCTCGTATTTCTTCTCGAGCATGAGATTCTTGAAGTCGAGAGGATATTGCCCGATGGACGACACGTTGACTATGCGAGATGGAGCGGAAGTCCGGAGGAGCGGGAGGAGCTTGTATGTCAGGAGGAAGTGGGACAGATAATTCACCGCAAACCTGAGTTCGAGACCATCTTTGCTCAGCTCCCGTTTCGAATTTCCCCTTGGGCCGCCACCGATACCGGCATTGTTTATGAGGACATGCAGTGTTTTATGGTCTGCAATTATGTTCTCTCCGAGGCCTCTCACCTCATCAAGCGAAGACAGATCCGCGTTGTAGTAATGCAGTTTCTCATTGCCGGTGAGTCGGCAGAGCTCATCCAGAGTCGACATTCCCTTATCTTGTCTGCGGCCGTGCAGCAATAGGGTGGCACCTTTTGCAGCAAGACGCTGGGCCACCAATCTTCCCAGCCCATCCGTGGATCCTGTTATCATAATCACTTTTTCTGATAGGCTCTTCATGATCTCTCTTTCCGAATTCTAAGCTGGAGATTGTCCGTTGACACATGCGGTTTCATAGTTCGATTCTTAAAACAACAAAGGACCGAAGTTTGTTTCGCATCGCCTGAAAAACTTGATTTTAAGCTATGGACGATTTAACTTTTTTCAAGTTATTTCACGTTTTTGGATGAGTGGTTAGCAGAAAGATTCAGCAGATCCTTCCGAGGACCACTTATGGCATTAGAACAAAGGCTGGACCCGAGGTTTTTTGCGGTACGGGTCTTAAGTTAGCTGGCGATAGAACGAATCGACAGTGGAGGCGAAAGCACCGTGAAAGAGATGCACAATTTGCTTTGCAATGGGCACGTTTTCATCCCTCCAACTCTTGGTTTTGGAGCCAACTTCATGGGGCAGAAAAACCGTCCGACTCCCCTGCCGGTTCAATTCAACCGACGATGTTTATGTACTGGTGAACGATGAGAGGACATCTTATCCCGGCTGTGGTTATTCTTCGGAGTGTCCGGACATTCGATGCATTAAGGATGTCTGTTATTGCAGCTCTGGCATCACGAAGGGGCTTCCCTTTGTGGCGGTGGACCTTTCGACGCTTCCCGAAACGCTCGTCGAGAGTGAACTTTTCGGGCACGTGAAGGGGGCGTTCACCGGCGCTGTGAAGGACAGGAAAGGAAGGTTCGAAATTGCCTCCGACGGCACCGTATTCCTCGATGAGATTTCCGAAATTCCACTGAACCTCCAGGTCAAACTCTTAAGAATACTGCAGGAGAGGGAGTTCGAGCCTGTCGGAGACGGGGTCACTATTCCCATGAAGGCTCGAATCATCTCCGCGACGAACAGAAATCTAGAGGAACTGGTGCGGCAGGGCAAGTTCAGAGAAGACTTGTTCTATCGCATCAGCGTCTTCAGAATCGACCTTCCCCCTCTGCGTGAAAGAAAGGAAGACCTGCCGGCCCTTGTCGCGCATATTTTGCAAAAGATCAACAGGGACCTCCACAAGAACGTCACGATGATTCCGCATGAAGTCCTCCAGATTCTCCAAAACCATCCATGGGTAGGAAACATAAGAGAACTGGAGAATGTATTGATGCAGGCCGTCGTTCTCGCCAAGGGAGACACACTCGATAGGGAAAACATAATCTTCCGTGACAAGGTAGACCATGATAGAATGGATGAACGCAAGAATTTAAGCCTTGACCTCGTCGAAAAGGAGCACATAGAGTACGTCCTCAGCAAAACCAACTGGGACAAAACTGAGGCGGCAAAATTGCTGAACATCTCAAGGCACACCCTGTATAACAAGATCAAGGCTTACGGGATAGTACAGCGGTAGCGTTTGTCCGATTATAGTCTGACCTTCTAAAATATTTATGCATAGGTTAGAGATTAAACAGACTTTATAAACTATTGATAGCGACTGCATGTTTCGTCGGCGGCGTGCAGGCACAGACTCCGTCCTCGGTCCTGAATGCCACCGATCCAAGCCTTGTGATAAATCCCGCCGGAATTACACAGGTCGAAAACGTCTACCTGTCGAGCAGCCTGATTGCCGCGAACAACGACGCGAAGATCACGGTTTCACCCACACTCTATGGATCAATTTCGGGCATCGTATTCACGCCGGACGGCAAGACGCCTGTCGCGGGAGCAAGCGTAACGACAAATCCTCCGACCAGCGCAATAGCCACCGATACGAACGGAGAGTTCGCGATCTCGAAAGTCACAGTTGGCAATTACACTGTCACCGCCTCCAAGACCGGTTACGAGCCGACCTCGGTGGCCATTGCCGTCGGCAGTGGCGGAACGGTCCAGGCGGTGATTTTCCTGAGCACAAGTTCAAGCAATGTTCCGAGCGCGCCTACTGATCCTTCTCCCGCCGATCAGGCCGCTGACCAGCCGGTCTCGGTTGCCTTATCATGGCACAACCCGGCTGCGGCATCAGGCAATGCGGATACAACGTGGTTCAACGTCTATCCATATCAATCGGGATCCAACATCCCGGACCTTATTGCGTCAGACATCGCCGACACAACGACGACGGTGTCAAATCTTAGATTCAACACGACTTATTTCTGGCAGGTCGTCGCGAAGGGGACGGATACAATTTCGACAAACGGGAACGTCTGGAGTTTCACTACTATGCCCCTGCCGGACAATCCCTATGTCTTTGCGCGCATGGTGGATGGCAACTATCAGATATTCTCCTCTGACAGCGGAGCCGCGAACGTTGTTCGACTGACAAACGATAACTACCGGGACTGGTGGCCGAGATTCAATCCGCGTCATGACGTCATTGCGTTTACTTCCGATGCGAATGTAGACCCGCAGATATACACGATGAATCTTGACGGAAGCAACGTCTTCCAGGTAACTACGGTGGGAGTAACCGGATACGGAAACAATGGTACGGGGTTTGGCTGGTCTCCTGACGGAGCCTATCTCATATACGGCCACAACAACAATTTATACAGAATCAATTCGGATGGAAGCGGCCTGACACTGATAGCAACCGCTCCTGCAGGCATGAACTTCACCGACTGCTCCTACTCACCGCAGGGAAACAAGATCGTTGCGCTGGCCGTCGGACCCAATTTGTATGACTCCGAGATTTATTTGATGAACTTAGACGGCAGCGACACCACATTGCTGGTACCTGAGACACCCGGGGTCACTGCAAGTCCATCGTTTTCGATCGATGGAAATAAGGTATTGTACACACACGACGTCTCGGGTTATGAAGACAACGAGGGGAGAATGCTCGACTCCCACATATTCGAGATAGACATCAATACAAAGCAGACATTCGACCTGTCTGCCAACACCCAGTATACAGGCGACAGCAAGCCAGACGGGAGAAACGATCTGTATCCAAGATACTCACCAGACGGCGCTTACATTATATTTGAAAATGCACCTAACACTCCAGGTTCCCAGGGCGACATCTGGGTCATGAGCAGCAGCGCAAACGGCAGCAATGACAACAGCCGTCATATGCTGATTCAAAATGGTGCAATGCCGGATTGGAAATAGTCGCAATCTATTTTGATGAGAGGCTGCATCAACGGTATTTGCAGATGGCTGAATAATCGCATCCGGCCCGCAGGCAGCTGAATAGTATAACCTGAACGCCGGCACGCATTGTTCGAGCCGGTCGTTGCCCGCGGAGCGGGGTATGTCGTGGCAGGTAAAAAGGTATGAATTCGGCGTCTTCTCCTCAACGGGACTGTCAAAAATCGTAGATTGTCGGCCTCAACCGGCTAAATTGCCCATGTAACCCTCCCGAATATTAATTTTTATGCTTTTCCGTTTAACACATATAGGCGTTGACTATGCGGACTAATCCAGCCATCTTGCATTATATGCAGAATTTTCCCAAATCACTATTTGAGTTCAATCGCATGTTCGGAACCGAGGAAGCATGTTGGAATTATCTCAAAGAAATGAGGTGGCCGGACGGAGTCGTCGATTATAGAGACGGAAAGACAAAATCGATCGGATTTTGTTCAACTCGAAAAGTTTGGGAATTTCCCAATCATTTTCAGCAAACGGTTACAGCCGGAACCGTCATGCACAAAACAAGAACGCCTCTCACTCATTGGTTTTATGCTGCATATCTAATGGCGACGCTTAAACCTGGGGTTTCTGCTTTACAGCTTTCTCAGCAGTTAGGAATGAGATTAGAAACGACGTACATGCTTCTAATGAAACTGCGTTCTGCTTTGGTGAATCCATTCCGCACGAAACTTACGGGTACGGTAGAGATTGACGAAACTTATATAGGTGCAAAGGCCTCCGGCAAGCGTGGACGCGGAGCTGGAAACAAGTCAATCGTGATTGCTGCCGTTGAGATAATAGATACATCCGATAAACAGGTCGGTGGCAGAATACGAATGAGAAAAATTCCCTCCATTGCAAGCAACTATCTGGAACGCTTCATTCTGGACAACGTGGAGAAAGGATCTACGATAGTAACTGATGGTTATCGGGGATATTCAGGAATAGACGGTAAAGGCTATAAACATAAAATCGTTACTGGTGAAGATTCCGAAGATGTCGCTAAGAAAATGCAGCTCATTCATATTGTTTTCGGGAATCTCAAGGCGTTCCTTAATGGAACATATCACGGAGTTTCAAAGAAGCATTTACAAGCCTATCTCAATGAATATGTGTTCCGGTTCAAT
>JAJYOS010000218.1 GCA_021796055.1 Bacteroidota bacterium | reverse complement strand
ATCGTCCTTTTCTTTTTCATATCAGTACGCCGCCTCCGATGCTCTTGTTCGTTTTAGGAAGAACAGACTGAACGCGAGAAGGATCGCGAAAATAACCATCGACAGCGCCGCGGCATATCCGTAGCGATAAAGATTGAACGCCGCCTTGTAAACATACGAGACGAGAATATGCGTCTGGTCGGAAGGTTCGCCTCCATTTGAGACAAGCCAAATGATATTGACGTTGTTGAAAGTCCAGATGATGCCGAGCGTGATGGCGGGAATCATAACCGGTCTTAAGAGCGGGACTGTAACAGTCCAGAATTTTTGCCAGCCTGTCGCGCCGTCGATGTCCGCCGCTTCATAAAGTTCCTGCGGAATGCTCTGCAAGCCGCCGAGCGCTATCGTCATCATAAACGGAAATCCAAGCCAGACGTTGGTGATTATGCAGGCGCTGAATGCCTCAAGAGGTTTGCCAAGCCACTCGACAGGCGCCATGTGAAGATACTGAGCTATAAAGAGGTTTATTGCGCCGTATTCGTAATTGAACATGCTCCGCCATGTCAAAGCGACGATCACCTGTGGTATTGCCCATGGGAGAATCAGCAAGGTCCGGATAGCCGCTTTGCCAAAGAGTTTGCGGTTAAGGATCATAGCAAGCCCGACGCCGATTGTGACATGGAAGAAAACATTCACGACTGTCCAGATTATCGTCTTGAAGAAAACCGTGTAGAAAATTTTCCCGCTGAAAACCCGTTCGTATTGCTTGAAGCCGATTATGTGCCAGTCTTTGAAATGGCGGAGACTCATGTTCGAGAAAGAAAGTACCACGTTGTAAAGGAACGGGTAGATGACGACGCCGAACATGACGATCGCGGCAGGAATCATCAGGATATAGGCGAAAGTACTCGGCGACAGTCTTTCGGAATCGAATGAGCGCAGCAGCGCCATTTTAGATTTCACTCGTTCATCTCTTTGATCTTCTCGATTGCACTTTTCTGCATATCTCTTGCGGCACTCTCCGGCGACTCCGTTCCGCCGAGTACTGCCTGATAGCTAGGTCTCATCGCATCCCAAATCGCACGAAGCTCGGCAACAATCGGCATTTGCCTGCCAACTTCCATTTGGTATTCCGATTCTTTGACGATGGCATTGTCTTGCACAGCCGGATCATCGTACACTTCTATCCGTGTCGGAATCGTGTCGAACCGCTTTGTGAATTTAAGTTCAACCTCTGCACTCAAAAGGAATCTGATTAGCTTCACTACTTCGGGAATTTTCCAAGCAGGCAATGACGCATTTATCGAATAACCAATCGGTGAAACCATCGGTTCGGGCCACAACCCCGTCTGTTTAATGAAAGGAATCCTTGTGACTCCAAAATCAATGCCTGCTTTCTTGTAATCGCCAAAGGACCACGGACCGTTAATAATCATTGCAGCCTTTCCCTCTTTGAACAAAGCATCCGCGGTCTCGTAATCGCACGACTTTGGAATAATCTTGTACTTGTCACGAAGCGCCTTCATGAACTTGAGAGCCTTCACCATAGCAGGAGTGTCGAGGGTGGGATTACCCAACGAGTCCATAACCCAGCCGCCGTATCCGGTCAGGAACGGTATGAAGAAATACGGCTCGGTATAATTCCAAACCAACCCATAGTTGTTTGGAGCGTGAGTGAACTTCTTCCCAATGGCGATAAGTTCGTCCATCGTTTTGGGCGGATTATGGATGATCGCCTTGTTATAAATCAGCATCAAATGGTTGCCGATCTTGTCAGCAATCTGGTATAAATGTCCATGACTGTAAACCAGTGCCTTCGGATTGAACTTTGAGAGATACTCCTTGCTGAAGAGCGTGTCTAGCGGCATTATGATTTGCATGACCTGAAAAGGTCCAACCTGATCCGACGGACCGTAAACGATATCGGGACCGGCGCCGCCGATTGCGGCAATCTGAAAACCGGAACGAAGCTCCTCGGTTTCCTTATAAAGTGCGGTAACTTTGATTCCCGGATTTTCCTTCATGTACTTCTGAAGTGCCCAGTCAAGTACCACTCGCTCATCAGGACGCATCTGGTGCCAGATGACAATCTGGTGAGGATCCTCGAGAGTGCTCTTCGCGCAGGAAGAAATAAGAACGGAGAAAAGGAGAACAGAAAAAGGAACACGGAGACCGGACATGGGAGTCCGGAAACAGGAAAAGAGAATTAAGACTGCCGTTAATGCTATGTTCCGGTCTCCTGCCTCCGGCCTCCGGTTCCCATTAGAATTCATGGCACAGGTGGTTTCTTATTCTGAAAATATTTTATCCAGCCTTCTCGCGGATACAGCATCGGAACCGCTGCGATCTTGCCGCCAAAACCGATATAACGGAACGTGAACATTTGGATTGGCGTTACTTTCAGGTTAAGTAGATTCTTGCCGAATATTTTCACGTTCTCTTGCTGGGCTAGATCAGCGATGTAGCGATCAAGCGCGCGGCGTTTTCTTTGCGCAAGTAACATCTCTTTTGCAACCTGAATACTGTTTTTGATTTCAGCATTGCCAACTTTAGATTTCTTGTCCACCAACTTGTAAATATAAAACTTCCCGTTATCCATCAGCGGACCGTAGATATCCCCATCCTTCAATTCAGCCAAGACTGCGCCGATTTCACCGAGACGAAAAGCGTTCACCCAGACTGCCGTGGTATCGTTAGGATCGATAGGCATATTTTTTTCTTCGTCCAGCTTGTTGAAAATAGCGACCGCTTCGTTTATTGTGTTCGCCTCGTACATTTTGATTTTGAGTTGAACTGCGTTCAGCACCTCATCGTGATGACTCATAAAATATTTATCGACTTCATCCTGTGTAACTTTGACTGTGTCGGTAACATCATTCGCAATCCGGTATGAACGGAAGGCATCCAGAGTCATCTGCACATTGTATTTCACTTCGCCCGAATTCTGCAATCCGAGTTCACGCGCGCGCTGGGCAAGAAAATAATTTTGAGATATAAACCTGAGCGAGGAATGCAGCGCGACCGTAATACCCGGAATTGTCGCATCCTCCGCAGCGAAGCCGGCAACAGGCAGTTCCTGGAAAATTCGCTCCAACGATAACGAACCGCCTTTGAAACTCAGTAAAGGTTCATTCAACTCTGCGGAAAATTCCTCGCTGAGATGTACCAGATCCGCAGGTGCAAGAGAATAATACGGATCGAATGAAGGCGGATTTTCCTTCTCGAAAATCTTTTGAATGGCGTAAACGAGAGGACGGAAAATTTTGTAGTTGACGTCAACCTGTACATTTTTCATCACCGATTCGAGGTATTCGTATCCGAGTTTTTCCTCTTCGCGGCTCACCAGGATATCGCGTATTTTGTTCAGCCTGTCAGGTGTTGATCCCGAGGTGAACTTCTCATTCAGCTCCCGAGACAATACCCTGAAAATAACCCAGCCGTCAACGGTGATTGTCGGTTTAGACACAAAGCCTTTCGTATGACCGAAGAAGGCGTTCTCGATTTCCGCGCTGGACTCTCCGTAAGGAATTTCAAGAGTATCATGCCGGACGTGAAGGCTGTCTGAAAGCATGTAAATATTCGGCTTGGGCCTTCTTTGAAGCAGAGAATAGAAATTACCTGCGCTGGAACTGTCATTGAAATAGAATGCGTCCACCATGTATTTGTAAATCGAAATCTTGAAGCCATGCAAAATCTCGTCGTTGGTAACTTTTGCGCGGGGAACAATTTCCTTTCTGTAAAGAGCGTCCCTCAGAAAAATCTCCTCCGTCTCTTTCTTTATGACTTCTTCTGCGGGAGTCAAAGAAACATTCGACAGCGCTGCAGCTTGAGAAAGCAGTTTCTCGGCTATCATCGAGTAAAGAAAGTCATGCTTTGTCTGGTCGAGATAAGTCCGGTTCCCTTTTCCCGGATACAGTGATAGTTCGAAACGATTACGGAAGTCCTCGCTCGTTATCGGTTCGCCGTTCACGATCGCAAGCGTGTCAACCTTTTGGCTGTTCGACACATTTGGAAGGTTTTTTTGCGCGGAAGCGTGGGGGGCTGAAAAGAGAAGGACGAACAAAAACAATAAAGCCGGAATTACTATTCCGCCTGTTCCATGATTTCTATAATTCCCCTTTACAATAGAAGACAAGTGAGCACCTGTGCTCAAAGGACTTGTGTTGATTTTAGAATTCGAATGATAATCTTGCGCCATAAGAATTATTGACTACACCAAACTGCAAAGAAGTATTCTTCCTATTGAAAGGTAAATTCTCTACGATCTTTGTGCTAAAATACCCGATGATCGCACCGACAAAAACATCGCTGGGCCAATGGGTGCTTTCCATTACTCTCGAAACGCCCACCAATGTTGCGGTCGAATATGCTGCGTAGGAAACCCACTTCTGTGGATAACTGTCGGCGATCGTGGTTGCGGCTGCAAATATCGTCGCGGTGTGCCCTGATGGAAAAGCGTCGTAACTGGCGATGCTCTTGCTGCCATTATCGCGATGCTTGAAATAGGAAAGCGGGCCACTCCATCTCCCGCCTTCCTTTGTCGCCATGCTGGGACGTTCCCTGCCGAATATGTTCTTCAATATCTGAGTAGCGATCCCGCTGAAAAGAAACGATTCCATACCGAGATTGGCGGCGCGCAGCGAACTCTCATCGCCTGTTACAAAATGATAAAGATAAAAACCGCTAAAAAGCCCAATCGAAAATTTTCCGTTGCCCATGAAACTGACAATTGGACTTACTGTCGAAAGCACGGAGCTCCGCATTCGAACCCCGTGCAGGCTTTCATACACTTCATCATCTGATTTGAACAACCCGTATGTGATCGCAAGACCTCCACCGACCATGATTGCCGGAGGCAACTCTCGCTTAGGAACCGTCGCAAATACCACTGACTGCACTTTTTGACTGACAGGGGGAGTAACAGTTGTCTCATTAGAATTATTCTTTGAACCTGTGTAAGCGAGCGCTTTCGTTGTGTCGGTTTTAACCGCCCTCCTCACTTTGACGGAAACTTGCTGGTGAGTTGTCATTGAAAACCAGAACAGAAGTAGAAGCGTCATTTCAGCATCATCCCCGCCAATGCCGCTTACGGCATGCCGTATCATAATAATAGATTATGATGAAGGAACGGCAAAAGCAGCGGGATTTTCCCGGCTTGTCGGGATCCCTTCGGGACTGTCGAATTGACGATGTCATTATTTAATCATCAACATTTTGTTTACTTTCATGAAGTTTCCGGCAGATAATTTATAGAAATATACTCCCGAAGCCAAGCCATTTCCATTGAAAATTGCCTCATACATTCCCGGATTTTGCTCGGAATTAACGAGCGTTTCCACATGCTGACCGAGTGCATTGTAAATGTCCAAACGCACGAACGCATGCTTCGGCAAAGCATATTGAATCGTCGTCGTTGGATTGAACGGATTCGGATAATTCTGCATGAGAGTGTAAGTCTTCGGCATGTTTTCACCACCATTGCCATTTTCGACCGATGTAAGCGTAGGCACTGAAAGGTGAATGACAGAATCACAGAGGATGTACACTGCCGAACCATATGCTTGCAACGTGGCGCTAAAATTCAGCGAACCACCTGTGAAGGTAACAGCATAGGAGGTGTCATTATAGACATCATTCATGTAGTAAGTCTTCCCATCCGTTGCGCCGCCTGTAAAATACACATTCGGTGAACTTCCGCTGCCAACGAGTGTGATATTCGCAGTTGCTGATGATCCACTAAAGTTTTCAAGCGCAATACCGTCTTGATCAAAATACGGACGCGTGTAACCATATACCCAACTGTTGCCGGTCGATAACCGATTGAACAACTGCGCCGAGAACGCAGGAAAGGTACCACGAATCCAGGCAAGCCGTTGATAATGCGGAGTCAGCAGCGCTTTACCAGCGCTGTTCCAATCAATAACACCGCGGCGGCGTTGATCAAAATTAGAAATTCCAAGTCCCCAGCCAACTTCTTGTCCCGAATATATCATTGGAATCCCGGGTATGGTGAAAATAACCGTTGCCATGGGCATGGTCTTCTGGTAGGAATCATACAGATATGCTATTCGATCTTCGTCCTGATTCTCAAGGCAGCGCATGAACAATGCGTTCGGACCCGGCTCAAAACCCATTGTGCTGCCGTTATTCGGGCCGAAATTCGTGACGTATGTATTCAATGCCGAGATGCTTGATGAGGTGGAGAAATTAAATGATTGGGCTGCATTGTGGAGAAAATTCCAATCGTAGGCAGCGTCGAGCCCGCCGCCGTCATCCGCGTAATTGACTTGTGTTCCATATCCAGTGCCCGCTGTCTCGCCAAGGAGAAAAATATCAGGCTTGATGTGCTTGAGTTCTGTGCGAGTCGGCACTCCCATCTCGTTTTCGCCGCCGTTGCCATTATTCGCACGATCATGCGGGCCCCAGTACACGTCGAATCGGTATCCATCAAGCCCCATCTCCTCAACCCACCATTTATAGACTCCATCCATGTAAGCTCGTGCGTCAATATCGCTCCAGTTATAATTTAAGAGTTGGTCGCTAAAGCCGCTGTAGTACACGAAGCCGTCGTTGGTGATGGATTCAGGAATATTCGGGTGATAATTTGGGTTCGTGATAAGTTGATGTTGGTAAAAATTCCAGTAGAATGAGTTCGTTCTGAACAACCGCGCATCATTAACAAACGGATGATTGAAACTGGTATGATTCGGCGTAACATCTAAAATGACTTTCATTCCAAGTTGATGTGCTCGCTGGACAAAATTCTTGAAATCAGCATTAGTCCCGTACTGCGGTGCGACCGTATAGAAATCAACAATGTTGTATCCTGGGCCAGAGCCATTGTCGATAGGTTGATTGTTTTTCATAACCGGCATTACCCAGATAATATTGAAACCCATCTGCGCTATGTAGTCCAGCTTCTGCGTAGCCGCGTTGATCGTCTGCTGCATCGTGAACGAATTGAAGAAGAGCTCATATATGCGTCCCATCTTCGCCCACTCAGGATTTGAAGCGTATGTGGGAAAAGTAACGCTGTCATTATTATCCACTGTAAAATATGATCTCGTCGTATCCTTGTCACCGTCCTGATCAGCAGCAATGAGCGAGAAATAATATTCGCCTGAAGTAGAGGGCGTTGAAATTGTTATTGACGATGATGTCGATCCTTGTACACCGTTAATTGCCTTGGGATTTGTTGGGTCAACACCCCATAAGTAAGTCAACTCGGCCGTTTGCCCCGGATCAGGATCGGTGCTGTTCTGTGCAGAAAGTGTGATCGAACTTCCACTGGAAGAAAAGCTGATAACGGCATTGGGAGAGTGATTCACATAATACGTCATCGTGAATGGACTTGAGACTATGGTACTTCCTGTACTGTCCTTTGCAACAGCGACAAACGTGTTCAGACCATCTACATAAGAAACAGAATCCTTGAAACTTCCATTGCTCACCTGAACGGCAAGCGTATCAGTGCCATTCTTGATAATCTTCGCTTGGTGAATAGACGTATCCTCTACAACACCGTTAAGAATGATGCCGGCTTTTCTCGTTACATAGCTGCCCCGATTGAGGATTAAAATCGGCCCCGCCTGTACACTAAATGCTGTCGTGTCAAATACCTGATTGCCGGCAAGATTTTTCACGATCAGCTTCAATTCTCGTGTACCGTTCTGCAACGGATCAGGTGACTGAAAACTCAGCAGGTGAACTGACTCATCGTATGCTGACCCAGGAACATGGTAGCTTGTTGTATCGATTTGAATGACAAATGAAGATGTATCAACACTGCTTGCAAGAGATGGGAATATATACGCTGTAATCACAGGGTGTTGAGTACCCACAATCCCCGATTTTGAATTTGGCAGGAGATGAAAGATCGTTGGACTTTTAGTATAGAGGACAGAATTATTATTGTCATCCGGATTTTGCAGCAGATTGAGTGGATCTGAAATCCATGTATTGCCATTTTCATTGAACTTATACTGATATGCCCCAGGGACTTTACCACCTGTTTGCGGCCCGCCGATTTGCAAGCGAACAGTCTTTGTCCAAATTCCTGTGACAGAATCCTTCGTCATCAACGAAGGAGCACCGGGCGAGATGACTCCATTGGAGTTGGGTCCCCAGCCATTGAACTCTCCTGGCAAGTACACAACAGAAGGATTGTCCGCTGGTTTAAAATAGAAAGTTACGTCCACGCTGTCCTGGGCGCGCAATGTAGCTACGGCAAGAAAAGTTACAACCGTGAAAAGAAAAATATGACGCATTTTGTCCTTTCCGTTATCAAAATGTTATACACTCAACTTCGAGGTGTTCGTGCGACTCGCTCAACTGCAACATCCGAACATTCTGCAAACTCCGGTAAGTGAGTCGCACTTTCTTCAAAATAGCGAATAAATAAACGGTGCCAGCGCCGAACCCTGCGTAATTACGATAAGCGCACTGAGCAGCAAGAGTAAGACAAGAATCGGCGCGAGCCACCATTTCTTTCTAACTCTCAGAAACTGCCAGAACTCAGAAACAATCGATAGTCTTCCCATAACTCTCCGGTTTTACGCTTGACGTTTCGTCATGCCCATCCAAAATGGATTTCAATAGAAACAGATCGGGGATATTGTCGTGTTTGAAGCACATTCTTCTGTTTGAAAACAACGTCAGAAAGAACTCATCCCCCTTTAATTCCCCCTTCTCTTTATAAGAGAAGGGGGACAGGGGGTCGAGTTCAGTAGCCAGGAATTTCCTG
>JAJYOS010000217.1 GCA_021796055.1 Bacteroidota bacterium | reverse complement strand
CATTCACATTTCTCGCTGAAGAAAGTGGATCATCCGATAGCAGCAGCGCCGGGCGGTTGCGAGACGTGCCACAAAGACCTAATCGATCTTGTGCCGGAGTCGCACAAGCAGGTAGGTTGGATGAAAGAGCACAAGGACTTTGTGAACATGAGCGGACCGCAGAATGACTGCAAGTCATGCCATACACCTGCGACATGCCAGGAATGCCACGACGCTTCCAACATGGCCAAGGATCTGGCACCGGGTCAGCTTTATGTTCCCTCGACCCCTTCACTTTCTCCTTTGACGACGCATAAGAACCTGACAATCGAGAAGGTCCACCCGGATAATTTCCGTTTCACGCACTCGATCGCAGCCAAGGGGCGTGAGAGCACTTGCTACACTTGTCACGACGAACGAACATTCTGTGTACAATGCCACAATTCCGAAGCGAACGGTGCATTGATCAAGCCGATCTGGCACGACGGCGGCGGTTTCGTCACAAACGGCGTCGGTAGCGGCGGCGGAAGACACGCGCAATACGCCAGAAAAGATATTGAGAGCTGTGCAAGCTGTCACGATGTCCAGGGCGGCGACCCGGTTTGCATAACCTGTCACACCGATCCCGACGGAGTCAAGGGCGACGACCCCAGGACTCACTCGCCGATGTACATGCACGATGTGAACGGGAGCTGGCACACCGATCCTGGCGCGGTTTGTTATACATGTCATACCGATCCCAATGCCCATCCGGGCGGCAGACCGGGCATCGGCTTCTGCGGTTATTGTCACGGCAGCAATCCGGGAGATTGAAAATGAAAACACACATTGGAATAGTTCTTGCAATTGCTGCTGGCCTTGCTTTCGCATCGTGCAGCAAACTGCAAAGCGATAACGTCCTTGCCACCACAAACTGCATCTCCTGCCACGGCAGCGCCGCGAGCCCGGCGCCTCCGCCTGACGCAGCCGGCAACACAAGCACGTCGACTCCTGCGGTTGGAGCTCACCTGGTCCATCTCTACGGAAGCGCGTTTGCTTCGAAAGTTGCCTGTTCCTCATGCCATATTGTACCACAATCCGTCGGTCCGGGCATTCATCCCGACGGTCCCGGCAGCGGAAATCTCATCATGTTCTCCGGCGTCGCATTAACGCAGACCAACATTCCCGGTACGCGTTTTTATGACAGCACTCTGGCAACCGTCGTCCCCCAGCCGACTTTCAGCACCCAGACACTTACCTGCAAGAATACGTATTGCCACGGCAATTTCAAGGGAGGCAACAATTTCACCCCGACTTGGACGGTCGTCAACTCGAGCCAGGATTCTTGCGGGAGTTGCCACGGCCTTCCGCCTAATGATGCCACTCACCGGGGAAAAGGCATAACCGTGCAGACGTGCTATTACTGCCATTCGCCTATGATCGGTCCGGACGGTACAATATTGGACGACTCCATGCATGTAACAGGCAATCTCGTGTTGTACGGCAGATCCATCTCGGCGTGGTAACCGGGATCCCGCTTGCGACATTCACGGTCCGCCTGAGGTAAGAGAACGATGTTTAGGAATGAGCCAGGGACGCCGCCAACCCGTCGTCCCTGGCTTTTCTGTAGCCGGAGGATCGGACGGCGGCGACAAGTGCTGGACTATTTTGAATTGAAACAAAAGCACGCAGATAACGCCGAAAGAAGACGAGATGGCCACAGACCAAATTATCATTAATAGATATATCAGCGGGAATCCATGCTTATTCAGTTTGTTCTGTGTACAGTAATTTGAAATTAGCCCACAGCCCGGCGGCAATAATCTTTGCATTATTGCGAACGTTTGGCGTATTTTGAATCTCAAATTGAACCACTCACGACGGCAAAGCACAACTCAGCAGGAATAGGAATTGAAAAGACTTGATGAGATTAAAGGCTGGCTCATCGACCTTGGCGGAACTTTGTACGTCGGAGACGTCGCGGTCCCGGGTGCAGCTCAATTTGTCGGCAGGCTACGCGATTCTCGTAGATATTTTCGCCTCATCTCAAACACCACAACGCATTCGCGCCGTCAGATCGCCGAGCGGTTGAGCGGACTCGGCATCGACGCGAAACCGTCCGAGATTTTTACCGCGTCTTCTGCTGTGGCGGAATTGTTGAAGAGCTTCAGCGGCATGAAGTGTTTCTTCCTGGTCTCGGATAATATCATGGAAGAATTCGAGGGGATCGAAATATCCGAAACGAATCCCGACTACGTTGTGCTGGGTGACATGGGCGACAAGATGGACTACCCGCAGCTGAACAGGGCGTTCCGGCTGATAATGAGCGGATCGGAGTTGATCGCGCTGAAGAAGAACAGGTTCTTCCGCGATTCGAAAGGTCTTCAAATCGACGCCGGAGCTTTTGTAGCGGCCCTTGAGTATGCCTCTAATAAGCAGGCAAAGATAATCGGGAAGCCTTCCCGCCAATTCTTCAACCTTGCCGTCCATGATATCCGTATGGAAGCGGGCGAGAGGTGGCTCTCCGCGGACTTCGCCGTGGTCGGTGACGATGTGGAGGAGGATATCAAGGGTGCTCTCGACGCAGGCCTTGCCGGAATTCTCGTCAAGACGGGGAAGTACAACGATTCCTACAGCGAACACTACGGCATCGTCCCCGACTGGACGTTCGATTCGATAAAAGAGCTCGGAGAGAAATTGGGTTGATGGTACACCTGACGCCGCCTATTGCCTCCCGAATTTCCGTTTGCAGCTCACGCCTGACAATTGCATTTGGATACAACTACAGATAACTTCATCGGAAAAGTCATGAAAAACCTCCGTGTCATCGAGCACCCACTCATAAAAAGGGACCTCAGCTTACTCCGCGACAGGACGACAACAAGTGAGGATTTCCGCATAGTTTTGAAACGGCTTACCTCTCTGATGGTTTACGAGGTAACAAGGGATTTGAAGCTCCGTTCCCAGGAGCTGGAGACACCTCTCGAAAGGACGCAAGGTTACGCGACCGCCGAAGAGCTGATACTCGTCCCTGTCCTTCGCGCGGGATTAGGCATGCTGGAATCCTATCTCGCGTTCATTCCAAACGCAAAGGTCGGACATATCGGCCTGTACCGTGATGAGACTACATTGAAACCTGTTGACTACTATGCCAAGTTTCCCCGGGACCTTTCGAAGAGCGTCGTAATATTAATCGACCCGATGCTCGCCACGGGCGGGAGCGCGTCTGCCGCTATTCAGTACCTGAAGCAAAAGGAAGCAAAAAATATCCGATTGAACTGCGTCGTCGCAGCGCCTGAGGGAGTGGCATTGCTCGAGAAGGAACATCCCGATGTCCCGATATTTGCGGCGGTTCTCGATCGGCAGCTGAATTCCCGCGGCTACATTATGCCGGGATTGGGTGACGCCGGAGATAGGATTTTCGGGACCTTGTAGTCATCAGACTGCCCTCGCTTCATTCACATTTCTTGTTCGAAAGTTAGGAGTGCGGTCTTTGCCTTCCTCAAGTATTCATTCGCCGATAGAATGAACATATGAAAATCAAGCTCGTAATCTGGGACCTCGATAACACGCTCTGGGACGGCATCCTTGATGAAGGGGAGGTGGTTCCCCGCCGCGATCGGATCAAGATCGTCAGGGAATTGAACGACAGGGGAGTTGTCAGCAGCGTCTGTTCGAAAAATGACACTGCAAAGGCCGCAGCTAAACTCACCGAGATTTCTCTTGCCGATGAGCTAATATTCCCCTCGATTGCCTGGGAACCCAAAGGTTTGATGGTCAAGTCGATAATCGATTCCTTCCAACTCAGGGCAGAGAATGTTCTTTTCATCGATGATGAGGAGGCAAACCTGAGGGAAGTCGTTTTCTACAATGAAGGCGTCAACACGCTTAATCCCGGAAGTGATAATTTCAACGAGATACTGGAGCGCATACTGTCGGAAAACAGTAAGGACGGTCGCAGGCGGTTCAACCAGTACAAGAATCTCGAAAAGAAAAGCATTGCCCGAAAGACTTACAGTGACAATAAACTCTTTCTGAGAGAGAGCGGAATCACAATTGAACTTGATTATCGATGCGAGCCGTACCTTGAACGGATCGGCGAGCTCATTAACAGGACGAACCAGCTGAACTTCACGAAGCGCAGGTTGACCGGCGATGAACTGAAGCGCGTTCTCGGCGGAAGCAACGAAAACTTTGTCGTCTTTGGCCGGGACAAATTTGGCGACTACGGACTGATTGGCTTCGTGTCATTAAAGAGTCAGCCGCGCGAGCTCGAACATTTCGTGTTTTCATGCCGCGTCCTGAATATGGGGATCGAGCAATACATTTACGATAAGTTGGGCTGCCCTGCGATCAAATTGGTCGGTGAAGTGGCGACCGAGCTCGTTAATGACGGGAATGTTGACTGGATAAGCGAAGGGCGGTTGGGCAGTTCCGGCAAGTTGAAGACACAGGCCATGCGATCCCGTGTTCTGATTGCGGGAGGTTGTGATCTTTACCAGATGCACCATCTCTTGAAATCCGGCTCGGGAATAGACACTTATTTCAATTATCCGTCAATGAAATACGGGATTGAACTGCACAGGGACAGCCTGATTTACCTCTACGGTTCGAAATATTACAGCCCCAGCAGGCAGAAGACGATCATCGACAACTTCCCGTTCGTCGAGCCGGATTTCTTTGTGTTCCCAAAGCTGGACCAGTACGACCTCGTCATCTACAGCCCGTTGGTCGATTATCTTCAGAACACCTATGCTTACAGGGAAGATCCTGCTATCGTCATCTCATGGGGAGATTTCACGAACCCGACGGGGGCAATCAGCGATGAGGGAGAATTTCTCAGATCGGCAGGTTTCACCGCCGATCAAATAGCAACTCTATCCTCGAAGTGGACTCCGCTTGGCCCGATAAGCGCGGAGAATTTCAGGAGTAAATTGAACGCGGTGTTCGACGGCTTCAGGGGGAAGCTGGTCCTTGTCGGCGGTGCCTCCGGGCACATACCGGATGGTCAACAGAAGTATCTTGATCAGCATCTGCGTCTCAACGGAGTGCTGAAGGATTTTGAAGAGAGCAGAGCGTCGACTTACTACGTCAACATCGATAATTTCCTGACGGGGCCGGGCGACTTCACAAGTTCCATCAGACACTATCAGAGGCATGTATATTCCCGTCTTGCAACCTACATCGTTGAGAACTTTTATGATTTGAGGCGGAGAAATCGCGTCGAAGTAACGATCGGAAAGTTTGCAGAGAGGCTGTCGCGGGCAGCCCGAAAATTGGGATTTCGGTCTCGGCGCCGATCCCCAGGCTGACGCCGTCGGAGGTGCACTTCGGGAAATGCATGGGGGGAATTCAGAATGTGTTCAAAAATACAGGACGACGAGTCGTGGAACGGTCGTTATCCGGCAAATATCTTTCCTGCCACGAAAGTCGCGAAGGCAGCCAATCCGCCGATTGCCATACTTTCAAAGCCGCTCCGCCACGTGTTCTTCCCGGTAACGATCGTCTTTGCAGCACCGACACCGAACAGTACCGACAAGGTAAGTGCGGCGCTCGCTATCAATCCGGAGGACGGCTGCATGAAGAGGTAAGGGATGACAGGCATAAGGGCACCGAACGCATATGCACCTCCCGTCGCTATCCCTGATTTCAGCGGCGATACGGATTGGTCGAGCGAAAGTCCGAGCTCTTCCCGCATCATTATGTCGATCCAGCGATTCCTGTCCGAGGTTATGTGGGAGATAATATTCTCGAGCATCTCGCCCTTGAAGCCCTTCGCTTCGTATATCTCCCGGATCTCCTGTTTTTCAACCTCGGGAAAGTTGTCGACCTCGTAACCTTCCCGGCTCATTTCTCCCCGAAAGTATTCCATTTGAGATTTCGTCGAGAGATAGGCTCCCAGGGCCATCGAGATGGTCCCACCGATCAGTTCGGCAAGTCCAGCGATGAGGATTACTTTACTCTGCACGCCCGCTCCGTTGACTCCGGATGCGACCGCGAAGGCGGCCACAAGGCCGTCATTTGCGCCGAAGACCAGTTCTCTGACAATACTTCCTCCGGGAACGTGGGCCGCTTCTGTATGAGCGGTTGAATCCTTCCCGCTTATTATTCTCCCTCTCCAGGACCATTTCGCCATCTGGATTCCTTTTTCAGCAATTTATTACCAAAAAGCCATTTAGCAAACCTTTAAAATTGATGATCCGCGGTTAATAAAAGGGGTGTTGTATGAAGTCTTCCATGGATGGGATGCCGGCGTCCTGCCGCGTCGGCATTCAATGCTTATTTCAGCGTTACCTTGACTGATTTAAGGGTGTTTGCTATATTACCAGGCAAAATTCGGAGAAAGAATTGTCAGCTGAATATCTAACGAAGAGCTTTAAAAAAGAGGACGTGCAGCAGAAGTGGTACGTCGTCGACGCTAACGGGAAGACACTCGGAAGGCTTGCCACCAAAGTGGCCAGCATATTGAGAGGGAAGAACAATCCAAGGTTCACGAGCCACAACGACACCGGCGATTTTGTCGTGGTTGTCAATGCGGGCAAGGTAAAGGTGACGGGAAAGAAGGCCGACACAAAGGTTTACTTTCACTACACCGGCTATCCAGGCGGCGCGACGTACGTCAAATACAGGGAGCTGATCGAGAAGAAGCCGGAGACCGTTATTGAACACGCGGTCAAAGGGATGCTCCCGAAGAATAGGCTGGGTGCGCGCCTTTTCACAAAGCTGAAAGTATACGCGGGATCCGAGCATCCGCATGCGGCTCAGAAGCCGACAGTATTAGAAATATAATCAGGAGTATTGATGGCATCGGTTCAGAACGTAAGTGCTGCCGTAGGAAGAAGGAAGACTTCGACCGCAAGAGTGAAGCTCGTCCCGGGAACGGGGAAGATTTTCGTAAACGATCAACCGCACTTTGAATATTTTCCGGTCGTGTCTGTGCAGAACGAGCTCTTCAAGCCTTTCGAGGCGACGGACACGCAGGGTAAGTACGATGTGCACGCGACTGTTGATGGCGGCGGTTTGTCGGGTCAGGCCGGCGCGCTGAAGCTAGCGATTGCCCGGGCTTTGCTGAAAGAAGCCGAAGAGATGCGACCGAGACTGCGTGCGGCTGGAGTGCTGACTCGCGACCCGAGGATGGTCGAGAGAAAAAAGTACGGCCGCAGGAAAGCACGCAAGGCTTTCCAGTGGACTAAGCGCTGATCGTTTTTCAGAGTTTTTTACGCGTACTTCATCGGCAGGACATTTGTCGAAGCAAGTACAGTCAACTGAATAAATAAACATACTTTCCGGGCCTCAGGATTCACGAAAGATGAGCGGGGCCTTCCGCACGGGAGACCGTGACGGAAATTTGCGCGGTGGTGTCCCGATTCAATAGACATCGAAGCGGGATTCCGCGTGAAGACGAAGAAAGTAGAAGCGACGCCGGAGACGCGCAAGCACCCGGCGTAAAAAAACCAAAGGAGTAAGAATGCCAAGAGTAGCGGTAGAAGCTCTTCTCTCATCGGGTGCTCATTTCGGACACCTGACCCGCCGGTGGGATCCCAAGATGAAACCTTACATCTTCATGGAACGCAACGGTATCCACATCATAGATTTGCGGCAGACCCAGCAGCTGCTGGAGGAAGCGTGCGAAGCGATAGCCAACCTGGCAGCTGAAGGGAAGAAAATCCTTTACGTCGGGACCAAGAAACAGGCGCGCGACATCGTCCGTCTGCAGGCGGAACGGGCGAAGGTCTATTACGTCAGTGAACGCTGGCTCGGAGGAATGCTCACAAATTTCAGTACGATCCGAAAGAGCGTGCGGAGGCTTCAGCATATCGAGAAAATGGAAGCCGACAACACAATCGAGAACATGACGAAGAAGGAAGGCCTGCGTCTGGGGAGAGAAAAGCAGAAGCTTGAGAAAACCCTTTCCGGCGTCCGCGACATGAACAAGCTTCCCGGCGCGATCTTCGTCGTCGACATAAAGAAGGAACACATAGCGATCAAGGAGGCAGAGAGACTCGGGATACCGATTTTCGCCATGGTCGACACGAATTGCGACCCGGACCCTATAAACTATATTATTCCTTCGAACGACGATGCGGTAAAAGCGATAGAGGTGATTACAACGGCCCTGACCGACGCGTACATCGAAGGAAGCCAGCGTGCGCAGGAATTGAAAGTGGAGGCTATGATGGAACGTTCCACCGACGCAGCCGGCGCATCCGCCAAAGGAGAAAGCGTAAATTGAAAATGGAAATCACTGTCGAAATGGTGAAGTCTCTCCGTGAGGTTACCGGTGCGGGGATGATGGAGTGCAAGAAGGCATTGCAGGAATCGAACGGAGACATAGAACAGGCTAAGAAGATACTCCGTGCGCACGGTGCCCAGGTCGCGGAAAAACGCGCCGGCCGCGAAGCTAAGCAGGGTGTCGTCGAATCATACATCCACGCCGGCGGAAGAATCGGCGCAATGGTCGAAATTAACTGCGAGACAGACTTCGTCGCGCGTACCGACGAGTTCAAGCTGCTCGCTCGAGACATAGCGATGCAAATTGCCGCGATGAATCCTCTCGTGGTAAACAAGGAAGATGTGCCGAAAGATCTTGTCGAGAAGGAGCTCAAAGACTATCGGGAACAGGCGCGAGCCGAGGGAAAGAACGCCGAAGTGGCTGAGAAGATTGCCGAGGGCAGGCTCGAAAAATATTACCAGGAAGTGGTCCTTACAGAGCAGGCCTTCATTAAGGATCCCCAGAGAATGATCAGGGATCTTGTCATGGAGATGACTGCCAAGACCGGTGAGA
>JAJYOS010000216.1 GCA_021796055.1 Bacteroidota bacterium | reverse complement strand
ACAAAAGAAATTAATCTTGCTTCAACAGCGATTGTTGAAGTTAACCCATCCTCTACGTGGCAATTATGTGACATTAGGCATGCAAGCTATAGAAACCCAAACTAAAAAAATCAAAGGAGAGAATTATGCTTCGCAAACTTTCTGCAGCACTACTCGCGTTGGCAGCACTTGCTTTCATCACTCCCAACGCCCAAGCCCAGGAATTTTGGGGCCAGGGGGCGAAGTCATGGGGAGCCGGCGTTCAATTGTCAATCCCCACGGGAAACCTAAGCGATTTCGGCGGGATTGGATTCGGAGCCTTCGGGAAATTCCAGTACGGTCTGACACAAGAGTGGATGCTGACCGGCTCGATTGGATATGACTTCTGGACAAGCAAAGATCAGGGATACGGTGTAAGTTCAAAGGCTAGCGCGGTTCCACTTCTTGTCGGGGCGAAGTATAATCTCGGAAAGCAGGTGACTCCAGGCTTCTACGGTTTCGCGGAAGTAGGGCTCTACTTCGCATCCTACACGGCGGCAGGTAATGTCTTCGGGATTCCCGTTTCGGCAACTACATCAGAAACTAAAGCGGTGCTTTGCCCGGGCGTAGGTTATCAGTTTCAGAATTTTGACGTTTCCGCGAAATATGTCATAAACAGCGACATAAGCAACTTCGCCATTTCCGTGGCTTATCAGCTTCCTATCAAGTGAATCGAAATAAGTAAGCAAGACAGCGCAAATCTCATAGCCGCCCTCTTTTGTCGGGCGGCTTTTTTTATTAAGTGACATAAATCGATCACACACTTTCTCCCGTGCGGAGACGGGATGTAAGTTTCTCAGAAAAGTCTGATATTGATTTCGAGCGTTAACCTTTAGGAATTCACAAATTGAGAATTGATTGCAGATGATTTATTTGGCCATACTGATCATCGCTTTGCTGATCGTCTCACTCGTCCCGGTTTTGGTTATCATCGTCGGCCCAAAGATGCTGCTTATGCCAGACCGTAGGAAGTCCGAATATTACCTGCAGAAATTCGGTTTCAATCATCCTTCTCAAATGGGACTACGCCATGAAGAGGGCATCATTTCCACAAAGGAAGGGTTCAGCCTTTCTTATTGGGAAGTTGACGATCCGAACTGCAGGGGCACGAAGGGGGTTGTCGTTTTCCTTCATGGGATAACCGACCGCAAGGAAAGCGGGCTGAATTACGCGAAAGAGCTCGCAGAGCTTTGCCAGAAAATGTATCTGGTGGACATGCGCCGCCACGGGGATAGCGAGGGGAAATACTGCACGTACGGTTATTACGAGAAACATGACGTCGTAAAGCTGATAGACAAGATTAACTCGGAGAAACCTGGGCTTCCCATTACGCTGCTCGGGACTTCGATGGGCGCCGCCATCGCGATCCAGGTGGCCGCAATCGACCGCAGAGTTTCCCGCGTCATCGCCGTCGCTCCTTTCTACGATCTTTTCTCGATCGCTCTCGATCACGAGCACCGGCATCTCGGTATAAGGAATGAATTTTTGCTGCGCTCCGTTTTTCGGCGCGCGGAAAGGATAGCGGACTTTGACACCGCCGAGGTATCCCCCGCGAAAGACATGAACAAAATTCATGTTCCCATCTTAATAGTACATGGCGAATTGGACAAAACGGTCAAGCACCAGTATCCCGAAAGGCTTGCGGAGCTGAACGACCGGGCTGAACTTCTTTCCATTAAGGGAGCGGGTCATGTCGATGTTTTGGAAAAGGGAGGAAAGGCCTTTGTCGAAAAAATTTCTGAGTTTTTAAGTTCTCCCGCATAAAAAAGAAACCCGCCCTGAATCAGGGCGGGTAGAAGGAGGCATTCTAGGTAGGTCCTTCTTTTGAGTGCTGGCTAATAATTAGACGGCCACTCTTCCGCTTTGTTACAGTATGAAGGAAAATTAATGTAACCGAGAAGTACGCAGAAAATTCTCTTGCGCTGATGAGATACGCGCTAAACCTCCCTTCGGACACACCTGTCAAATCAATAAGTTCCCCTCGATGAAAGGTCAAGTTGGAACAAAAAACCGTCAATTGTCATTTATAGTGGGGAGAGGTAAATTCATAAAAAGGATTCTCAGTCAAAATGCGATGGTCGCTTCCTGTCGGCAGGCTTTTCGGCATCCCGATAAGAGTGCATCTTACATTTCTCCTGCTCCTTGCGTTTATTTGGTATGTGGAATCGTCCGTACAGGGACCTTACGCGGGATTCTACAGCCTTATGTTCTGGGTATTGATATTTTTCTGCGTCTTCTTACACGAGCTTGGACACAGCCTGGTAGCTCAATCCTACGGATTGAAAATCGCATCGATAATCCTTCTCCCGATCGGAGGAGTCTCTCAGATAACCGATATCCCTCGCGATCCCATAAAAGAAGTGGCGATAACGGTAGCAGGCCCGGCTGTGAACTTCCTGATTGCGGGAGTCCTGCTCTTATTCGGAAAGACTCTATTTCCGTCGCTTCAGTTTTCCGAGATTTCGCTTCAGAGCGGGAGTATTATCGTCGATCTTTTCTGGGCAAACGTTATGCTAGGCCTCTTCAACATCGTTCCGGCCTACCCTATGGACGGAGGAAGGATACTCCGCGGACTGATCGCTATGAAGACAGAGTACGTCGAGGCGACGAGGCTCGCCGCAGGAGTGGGCAAATTATTCGCGATAGGCTTCATAATAATTGGTTTCTTCTACAACTGGTGGCTGATATTGATAGGCATTTTCGTATTCAGCAGCGCGAGTTCGGAAGCCGAGGCGACAGCGCTTTCATCCACACTTGAGAAATTAGAAGTTCGCGATCTCATGATCACGGATTTTAAGACAATATCTCCCGATGAGCCACTGACCGCCGTGGTCGAGAAGTCTCTCCATACCTTCCAGCACGACTTTCCAGTTGTCGAGAACGGAAAGTTTGTTGGCATTCTCACACGAACTTCGGTGATCGAATCGCTTCACCACCGGCTCCACGAGACGCTTGTGAAGGACGTAGCGAAGAAGGACTTTCCTTCCATTCTCCCTGAGGCGAAAGCGACCGAGGCATTGACCGCCATGAGAACATCACATGTGACAGTAGCCCCCGTCGAACGGGACGGCACATTGTACGGAATAATCACAATTGAAAAGCTCCTTGAAGCATCGGACGTGCTAAATGACAAAGATAAGTGAACACATCAAGCGTGGGTGTATCGCCGCGCTTGCCATCGGCCTTTTCGGACTTACCGTGCTCGTATCGGGTTGCAGCCCAGCGATACATTCTTTCGCCGCGGATTTCAAGAACACATTATTCCCGCCGCGTTTCGGATTCTTCATCGTGAATTACCCGCTCATGAAGAGCGACTCCTCGGTAAGCGAACTTTACGCAAGGATCAGATATGACGACGTGGTCTTTGTCCACACGGATTCCGGGTTCTTCGCGCATTATCAATTCTCTGTAAATGTGTTCGCCGACAAACAGCTCACCGACGTCGTTTATTCGAACATCTTCGACAAGAAGATAACCGTTCCACATTACGCAATGACTAATTCCGTCACGGCTTTCGATACAGTGAGGGACAGGGTAATTCTGAAGCCGGGAAAGTACTACATCATACTCAAGTTGTATGATTACAACACTGACCATACTTCCTCAAGGGAAATAACGCATACCTTCAAGGATTTCCTGAAGAGTCCGCTGGCTATCAGCGACATTCTCCTCTATAACAACGAGGACACCAGCGGGATACCTATAGATATTCTGAGGAGCCGTGAAGACACGCTTCTCGCCGATTTCTACGTGACGATGAAGGACGCACCGGCAACCTTCTCGCTGCACGCCCTGGCGAAGTCCATTGAATCGCCTACTTCCATCGACACGACGATTGATATCACCCAGGCAAACAGAGTTCAAAAATACAAGCTGCCCATCGAGACGCAGATGCTTGCCGCCGGGACATACCAGTTCAAGCTGACCGTGAAGAAGGGGAAAGCGGAGAGCAGCTCAGAGTCTGTCTTCAGGATACTCAGGAGCAGCATACCGGCAAATCCCGCGGAACTTGACCAGGAGATCCGGCCGCTTATTTACATCACGACTCCAGAGGAGATCGCGCTGCTTAAGAAGGGGACATTTGAGGAAAGACGCCAGCGATTCCTGGACTTCTGGCTCACGCGCGCGGACGGCAACAAGGAGAAGGCATCCGCGATGAGAGCCGAGTTTTACAAGAGGGTCGACTACGCGAATCTTCACCTTGGAGGAGGTCTCGGACAAGGTTGGGAATCCGACCGCGGCAGGATCTATATTTTATATGGGCCACCCGATCAGGTCGAAACTCACGACGAAGATTTCACCACTCCGCCTTACCAGATCTGGTATTATTACAACGTGAAACTTGAATTCGTTTTTCTGGACGAATTTGGGACGGGAGACTACAGGCTTGTGCAGACGAGCTCGTTAAGCTAGGGTTAACGCTACCTGGACTTCTTTTCTTCGATGGCTGAAAAGACCGGATACTTTGCCCTGACGTCATTCCTCTTGATCTTGGCGAGTTTAGGTTTGAGTATCTGCCTCTTCACGCTTGAGAGCCTGTTAATGAAGAACTTCTGTTGGAGGTGGTCATATTCGTGCTGGAACACACGCGCCCACATCCCCGACAATTCCTTTTCAACGCGCTCGAAATTCCCGTCTGTAAATCTGACCCTTATCTCCTGCGCACGCGTCACCTCATCATGAATGCCGGGAATGCTTAGGCATCCCTCCTCCGCGGTTTGTTCACCGCTGCTTTCGAGGATCTCAGGATTAATGACAACCAGAGGATGCTCCGAAGCGTAATCATCCATGACCGAAATGTCGATCACGGCCAGCGAAAGCTGGAGGCCGACCTGGTTCGCCGCAAGGCCGACTCCATCCGCGTTATGCATCGTTTCGAACATGTCGCGTATTAATCCCACGAGGTTATCGTCGAACTTCGTAACTTTTTTCGCGGGCGAATCCCACACTTTCGTCCCGTACATGTGAATCGGCATAATCATGGCAATATTACTCCAGCATTTCCGGTTTAACTTTAATTACTTCAATCTGGTTCTCTTTGTACAGAGCAGCTTCTCCGGCGTAAAAGATAAGCTTGGAGAAAATTCTAAGCAAAACAAATATCTGGCCGACGACTATTTCCAGCACAACTCCATTTACGTCCAAAGCGCGGATAATGGAATCAAGATAGAACCAGCCGGCGATCACCGAGGCGCTAAAGACAACCGCGCCGCCATACACACCCATCGATGAAAGCGGATGCTTCATCACGAACGATAGACCTCGCATCACTTTACCGATAAAAGTCTCGTCATCGATCGCCACCGCCGCTCGTGCAAAATCAGACACAATGCTAACGAGAGAAAAAAATATCACGACCACGGCGTATCGCCAAAGCTCCGCATGCAATACCTGGTAGTCGGTGACGGCATTCCGCGCGGCTTCTCTGTTTGCGGCGGCCCAAACAGTATTCAGTTCGAACAAAAGGAAGAGGATCAACACCTCCGCGAGCGTTACAGCAAGAATCGGGAAAACTTTTGAAGCGCAGTGAGAAACGAATGCCGTCAGCTTAGTCTTTCCTCCCGCAGCAAACGACGATAAGAATCCACCGGCAAGAAATGCCTCGACCAACATGTAAAGAGCGAAGAGTAGTACGACCTGCGGAAAGAGCGAGCTGAAATATTTTCCGTTCGCATGCATGAATTCCACGTACCATCGATAACTGAAGCCTGAAAGGAGAGAGGTCCCCACAAGACTCTTCGACACGCTCCTCATGAAGATTACCACAAAAGGGAGAGCAAGAACCGCGGCGAAGAGAAAATTCAGCGCGTAAAAAATACCCCAAAGCCTCCAGTTCTTAAGCGATCTCCCAACTCCCAACATTAGTGCTCTAGGTGCGCCGATATTCAAACCAACGTCCCCATGTTCAAAAGCATATTCTGGAAATAATTGAATATCCTCCCCGCCCATTTCAACACCGGCAAAAAGTACGAATGAAGTCGGAGACTGTTATTCGAGTAGTCTGTGTCGAGCGGAATCTTTCCGGCGGGATCCACCACGGCATAATCGGGAGGAGCGCTGGTCTTAAAGCTAAACGATTGCCACCTGCTCTCTCCATTCCACAAAGTGTCTACCGCAGTGCCGTCATCAAGCGCCAGGCGAACTTCGACCGGCATCTTAACCTCGCCGTTCCGGGCAACGACGACCGTAGTGTAATAGCTCGATGCACCCGTGCCGAGATCGGTTTCCTGAAAATAGTTGATCGACTTTACGGCAAAGTCTACAGTGCCTGTACCATCAACAAACTGATTGAAAAACCACGCGAGGTTCCTTCCTGACATCTGTTGACACTCATTCTCAAAATCCGCGGGAGTCGGGTGCCTGAATTTAAATTCGTTGAAGTAAGTCTTCAGTACAGTCGCCATCGTATCCTTCCCCAGAACGCCTTCTAGCGTCCATAGGAGAAGATCAGGCTTTTCATACAACAGAGTGTTGCTCGCACTTCTGCCCGGACTTCGACGTCCGTAATCGGAAATGGCATTTGTCTTCGAGTTCCTCAAATAGCGGGAGAGCTTTTCATATGGTTCGCGGATCCACACCTTCCCAATAATCGACGCGACCGGGACCCCTAGTACCGTCGCTATAGGTTGCATGTAAACAGGGTACACGCCTCCGAGTTTGAATATTGAAGCGCGAGGGCCATACGCTTTCTCCAAGACTCTCCCCGATGAATACAAATCCAATCCTTTGTCGAGCCAGGCGTTCTCGAAACCGCTGTTCGCGACAACACCGTACCAGTACTGGTATCCAAGCTCTCGTATCGTGGCCGCTTCCAGCGAGAGGGAGTTCTTAAGCGTGTAAACTGAAGCGCCGACGGCAATTAGGGTGGGGGACTCGAATTCGCTTCTGTTCTCGGCGAACGACCTCCCACCCCGCATCGTCCGTGGGAGATCGACGACAGTCAGCACAGGGTAAGGATAAGGCCCGTACCATAAGCCGAAGTACTTCATCGCCGTGTCTACCGCCGAGAGATATCTGCGCGCCATCGAGCGGTGATCGCGCTGAAGCAGGAGTAAAACCTTTGTGTCCGGAAGACCTGGGTACTTGAACTCGCGAGTGATACTCACGAAGTCAGGAGAGGCGGTCCAGGCGAAGTCGTGGACATCGTCGGTTGAGTAGTGAAACGTGAGGGTACCGTTCGAGTTCGGCGACATTCCGACTTCCTCACCGGTCGCGCCAACCTTGTATCCGCCCGGGACGGTAATCTTCACGTCATACGCGCCGAAATCCGCGAAAGAACCGCTCAAGGCGCGGACCTGACGACAATTCCAAGCCCCATTCCGAAATACACCAATTTTAGGGAACCACTTTGAGACGAGATAGAATTTCGAACCTGGCGCCCAGCCGCGCCCTAAAATCGCCTCCGGCAATTGCTCGTTAAAATCGATCGATATTGCGATCGAGTCTCCCGGGCCGACGGGTGAGGGCAGCTGTACCATCATAACAGTACTGTCACTCGTGTCACCGTCGTCTGGATGAACGTATTGGATCTGATCTGTCAGATCGGTGTTTGTCCGAAGGTCGGCGATGCCAATTATGTTTATCCATCCGCAGGCAGAAGCTGAAATGGTGCGTCCTCTTCCTGTCATATACGCGGTATTATCGCTCTTAAACGCGTTCGGATCTAGATGAAAAAACAGGCTTGCGGCGTTATGGCTCGTGGTGTTATGCCACACGAGGACCTCGCGTCCGTCAATCGAATTTGCGCGGGGATTAAGTTGAACGTCGATAGAATAGTTAGCGATCCGTTTGCCCGAAAGTCTTGCTACGGCAACGCAAGAGAAAAACAGAAGGAACGAGAAGACGACTGATGTGTGGAGAAGAAAGCGGCGGCGGTAGCTCCATCGCGACCCAATGAATTTACCTCCCAAAGGAGATCTCATTTCCTCAATATGCTGTCGATTTGTCCCTTGATAGTAAGGTATCCGCTGAAATCGGCATTCTCCTGGAGCATAATAGTCTGCGGATAGTCTGAGGGCACTTGATTCCCGCCGGCAATTTTGTACGGCGTCAACCCGCTCGTGACTCCGAGGGCTTGAACGGACCTTTTCCCGTACAGGTTGACGAGCGATGCGTGGATATCATCGCACAACGTATTGTAAGCAGCGTTTATCTGCGGATATTTTCCTGTCACGAGGTTTGCCGCGATAAATCCTGCATAGAGTTCCCTGGAACCTTCTTTCTTTATTCCATCGGCAAAAAAGTCCTGAGCTTTAGCATAATCGCCGGCCACGTAAGCCTTCATACCCTCTTCCTGAAACTGCCGCGGATTTTTCGAGCACGACACAAGAAGAAGCGGTAGCGCTACTGTCAGCAAGAGGAAGAGATTCTTCGTCATTCCTCTGTGCTTCTTAATTCCAATTGAGAATTCAAAATTCATAATTCAAAATTCTGATTTAAATTCCGTAAGACTTCCACTTCGAGTCGACGAGCTTCTTGATCTCGTCCGTCATTGAAATCTTGTCAGGCCATGGCCTTGTGAAACCTTCGTCGGGCCATTTCCGGGTGCCGTCGATTCCCATCTTGCTTCCAAAGCTGAAATGCTGGGCAGAATGGTCGAGGACGTCGGCAGGCCCCTTCGTGAAAACGACGTCTCTCTGCGGATCGATATTATTCAGCGCGTACCACCACGCTTCCTGTGTGTTTTGAACGTTGACATCCTTGTCCACGACCACTATGACCTTCGCGAACATCATCTGGCCCATTCCCCAG
>JAJYOS010000215.1 GCA_021796055.1 Bacteroidota bacterium | reverse complement strand
TCCCACCAGGACCGAAGCTGCGGAGTTTTACGATATTTACAAGCTTGATGTCACTGTGATTCCGACGAACAAACCGATTACCAGGACGGATTACAACGATTTTATCTACAAGACCAGACGCGAGAAGTACAACGCCGTTCTGAGCGAAATCGAAGATATGAAAAAACAGTCGCGCCCGGTCCTGGTGGGAACGACGAGTGTAGAGGTCAGCGAGACGATCAGCAGAATGCTGAAGCGGCGCGGAATTGCCCATGAGGTCCTGAATGCCAAGCAGCACCAGCGCGAGGCGGAGATTGTCTCCCGCGCCGGGATGCCGGGTGCTATCACGATAGCAACCAACATGGCGGGCCGCGGCACGGACATCAAACTCGGTGCCGGAGTCGTCGAAAAAGGCGGCCTCCACATCATCGGAACCGAAAGGCATGAGGCCCGCCGCATTGACAGACAGCTGAGAGGCCGTGCGGGCCGACAGGGCGATCCAGGCTCCTCGAGGTTCTATCTGTCCCTGGAGGACGACCTGATGCGGCTATTCGGCAGCGACAGGATAGCGCGCGTGATGGACCGCTTCGGCATGAAGGAAGGCGACGTCATCGAACATGCGATGATCACCCGTAGTGTCGAAAGGGCACAGAAGAAGGTAGAGGAAAACAACTTCGCGATAAGAAAAAGGCTTCTGGAATACGACAACGTGATGAACCAGCAGCGCGAAGTGGTATATGACCGCAGGCGGCACGCGCTCGTGGGCGAACGGCTGAAGGACGAAATCTTCGACATGATGCGTGAACTGCTGGGTGAAGTCTCGGAGAAGTATTATGACGAAGGGGATATTGCCGGCCTCGTCGACGAGCTGCGCAGGACTTTTCTAATCGATGTAAACTTCACTCCCGACGAGTTCAGAAGACTCGGCAAGGACGGGGTCGTGGACAGGGCATCCAAGGCGGCCGTGGAGTTTTACAATCGAAAGGAGCAGGAGCTCGGAACCGAGATGATGAGCAGGCTTGAGCGGATGGCGACGCTTCAGGTCATAGACGAAAAGTGGAAGGAGCACCTCCGCGAGATGGACGATCTCAAGGAGGGCATCAACCTCCGTGCTTACGGACAGAAAGATCCTCTGGTGGAGTACAAGACCGAAGCTTACGGCATGTTCGTAGAAATGATGAAGACCATCAACCAGGAAGTGTTGCAAATCGTGTTCAGGGCATTTCCGGCAGTTCCCGAAGAGATTCCGCAGCGTCGTGCAGCGAGAATGCCGAGAAGAGAACAAATGCAGCTACAACACGAATCCGCGCTAGGATTCGGCATGCAGGAAAATCGGGAGCCTATGGCGCAGGGAGCTGAAGGACAAATCAAACGCAAACCGGTCAAGGTTGCGGAAAAAGTGGGACGCAATGACCCATGTCCATGCGGGAGCGGAAAAAAATACAAAAACTGTCATGGGAAGTAGGTAGAGACAACTGGGTTCTATTCTTTGTTTGGGCGACTGTAATATCTTCATCGTGGGCTGCCGTTGGCAATAGAAATCCGGTAAGGGTTCAATCGATATCTCCTACCCAACGGGTTCTCACCTTTTCCTTTGACAAAGAACAAATTCTGGCGCTGGCCAAGGAACCGGTTGCCGGGTCATATGTAGCGCAACCTTTCTCAGCAAAGGGAAACGTGAGTTATACCGTCGTGAGGCAGAACCCGGTCACGGTTATTCTGGAGGAGCCGTTGCCTGAAATCACGGATACCGCGTATGGTTTGTCTCGGCCTGCGACGGTAACCTTGCCAGGTTGGTCCGGCACGAACGGAGTCGTCGTAAAGGAGGTCGGGGTTATGCGCGGAGAGAAGATTTTCTCGATCCTCGTCCGCCCCTATGATTTCAATCCAGGTACACGACAGCTCACATACTACCGCACAATAAAGGTAAGCATCACTTCCACTCGGTCTTTTCCTTCGGATTTTGACCATCCCGACGGGAACCTGGGGAGGAGAGTATTCAACAAAGTCGCTGTCTCTGCACCCATTCCAACTTCCTCGTACATCAGGCTGGTGGTAAACAAGGATGGGATTTACCACATAACGGGTAACGATCTTGATGCTGCAGGAGTCAACATCTCAGGATTCACGGCACAGAACATGACGCTTTGGAATCACGGGAAACAAGTACCGATCTATATTTATACTGCCGGAGGAAACCGTTTCAGCAGGGACAGTTACTTCGAGTTTTACGGTACGGCCAACCGCGTGGATTATTCTGACGGCAGGCCCGACATGTATCTCGATCCGTTCATTGACGACAATGTCTATTTCCTGACAACCGATTCAACTGCACCCCCTCAGCGGCTTGTGACGGAATCGGGCGCCCTTGGCCGCGTCCCCAACGCGGTGGATCTTGCGAACTATTCGTTCACTGATGTTGCCCACCTGGAACAGGACAAGATATTCGAGCGCCTGGACGAAGTAGATCTGAATCAGACCTATGACCGGCATGACCATTGGTTCTGGACGGAAGTATCGAGTAACCAGATGGTTACTGTGCCATTCTACCTTGCCTACCCTGATACGACGAACATCCAACCGTTGACACTAACGGCGGCTTTTCACGGTATTACGCATCTTGACGGTGAAGGGGGCTACCCAAACGTCCCGAACGAAAATCGAGCGGAGTTATTCATAAATCAGTCCCATGTCCTGAGCACTACATGGGATAGTCAGACCCTTCAGATTGTAAACGTCGGTGCAAGCGCAAACGTACCCCAGAACGTTTTGCATCACGGAGCAAACAATCTTCAAATTTACGATGCCAACCCGGGAAACATAGCCGTCGCCACTTTTGCGTTCAACTGGCTGGAGCTGAGGTACCAGCGGCTGTATGTTGCTGATAAGGACTACCTGAAGTTTACCGTGCCGGACAACGCTCAGCCGGGATATTACGACTTCCTTATACAAAATTTCAGCGGCGGTTCGATTTCCGTTTACAGGTTGAATGACTCCAGGATCAGCGATGTCACAATCAGATATTTGAATAATCAGGGAACGGCTCAGGGATACGCTGCCCTGTTCCAGGCCTACGTACAATCACCGAATGATCAGTTTATCGCGGTAAGCGATTCCGCAAAACTGCGTCCCGTCCGCATAGAAGAGGTGCCCAACTTGGGCCTTTCTTCCCACGATTACGCCGCCGATTACGTAATAGTCACGAGCCGTAGACTCGATGATCTCACAAAAAAACAGCAGGATCCATCTAATCCCGTTAACCAGCTGGCATCCTGGTACAACTCCCACGGTACAAAAACACTTGTTGTCGATGGAGCGGAGGTGTACGACGATTTCAATTATGGAATTAAGTCGCCTTATGCAATAAAGGACTTCGTCTCGTATGCTTATCATAACTGGTCCGTCGCACCTCGTTATGTCCTCCTTGCGGGCGGAGGGACGTGGAATACCAAGACTGCCAGTGACTCTCTGAATCAGATCCCCGTTATGATGGTACAGACTTACCAGTTCGGTGCAGCGGCCTCTGATAATTTCTATGCCTGCGTGGACGGTGATGATCCGATACCTGATGTAGCGATAGGGAGAATCCCCGCTGTAAATGCCGACCAGATGAAAGTGGTCGTCGATAAGATACTGTCATATTATTCAAACAATTCCTTCGGGTGGCAAAACACGGCGATGCTGATCGCCGGGGAGGAAGAGAAGTTCCATGTTGAGACCGATTCGATTGTGAACTCGATGCTTCCGCGCAGTATGTTTGTAAAGCGGTTATATACCAGTGTTCAGAACCCGGCGGAGGATACCAAATATTACGGTGTAACCCAGGACCTGCTCAGGGATTTCAACCAGGGAGCGGTGCTCGTGAACTACATGGGACACGGCGGCGGTGCGATCTGGGCTGACAATGGCATTTTGACCAACGACGAAGTTGCAAATATGTCGAACGCCGGGAAGTATCCGTTTGTGACGAGCATGACTTGTTTTACGGGTGCGTTTGACGGGCAGATGGGGTTGCCTCTCATGTCAACACTCCTGTTCGCAAAGAACAAGGGTGCTGTTGGGGCGTTCGCGTCGACGGGATTAGGCTGGATGTACAACGACTTTTTCATGGACAGCGAATTGCTTCCTGCCATTTTTGACTCCGCCTCGACCGGCGGCGTAGGCTGGGACATGGTTCTCGGCAAAGCCAATTACTATGCTTCATATTTCTTTTGGGTCCAGGCCGCAACTATGGTGAACCAGTACAACCTGCTCGGCGATCCGGCACTCAGGCTCAATCTGCCCGCAGACGACTCTTTTGTCAGATTGAACTCTTACACCATGGCACCCGGACAGAATATTTCCGGTAATATCTCCAATGGGCCGGGTGGCGGTACGGGGACGATACAAATCACGAATCAGGCCGGCGATGTCGCCGCTCAGGCTGATATTACAATGAACAACAACGGCATGGCCGAGTTTTCGATTCCCGTCCCTGATGTCCTTTCCGGCACGGCGCGGGTCAAGGCGTATGCTTATAACAGCATGGATCAGAGTGCAGCGAGTGCTGATTTTTCAGTCGGAGGTTCGTTCGTAAGGGTAAGTAATCTCGGAATAACATCAAGTGGAAACGGTTTCCATGTAAGCGTGATTGCCACTGCGAGCTCAAATTCACGCATAAACTCACTGGTCTTTACGGGGAAGGTGTACACGGCGGGCGGGACAGCATCCGGCCAGATGATCGCTTCACTCAACGTTCCGCTGTCGGTTTCCGGAGCGAATGAGTATTCGACAACATTCGGTCTGGGTGCGGATACGCTGAAACCCGGATATGTGATAATCGGCGTGCTGCGAGCAAGCCTTCAGGATGGAAGCACGGCTTCGAGCTCTCAGGTTGCATACACGGTGCCGGGCGCAGCTGACCTCTCTGCATATCCAAGAACCGGATACGCAAACGTAAATTCCTCAATTAAGGTTATCGCAGACAGTGTCGTGAGACTGGAGGGGACAGTATACGACTGGAATTCTATGCCTGCAAGGGAAGTCAGAGTCGATTTTTACGACGGTTCACGTAATTCAGGAAAGTTCCTAGGCAGTGCAAGAGTAAGCTTTGATACCATGGCACAGGCAGTTGCGGGCATACCGGTTAACCTGCCCCCTGGAAATCATAGCATCTACATGTATCTCGTCTTTGACAGCCTGACGGTAGGTTACGACTTGAATCCGCAAAATAATTATGCTTCGGCCAATATCAATGTAGATCTTGCAACTGCGGACTCGTCGGGCGTTGTCGTGATAGACTCATCGGCCACAGTGTCGGGTGCTGCCCCTGGCGAAATCTTCCGGATCGATACGACATCTCCAGCTCTATACGATCAGCCGTTTATAGTCGCCGCAAAAGATTCCGGTGGGATACCGCATTTCTATGAGTTCTCTCCATTAATAGGGGGACAAACCGGTACATACACAATTTCCATCAAGCTTAACCGCCCCGATTCTGCCACGAACGCTAACCTGGCCACTCTTCGCATTTACGCTTACGACCCCAGAACGCGAACCCTGAATCTTGCCGGCGGCTACTATTCGGGGGAGATTGTAACCGCTACTGTTCCTGATCCCGGCATTTTTACCGTCGCCCATTCGACAGACCATACCCCACCGGAGGTCACGGTTTCGGTAGGTGACCAATTTTTCACAAATGGAGATTTTGTCCCGCCGAACCCACGCTTCTTTTTTCTTATCCATGACGAAGACGGGGTAAACCTTAACAAGAAATCGATGGATGTTCAGCTTGACGGACAGCCCGTCGATCCGTCTTCGATAATATTGCCTGACACTGTGTCCAACCCGACGTCGGTTACGGCTACCGTTGAATTGCCGGTAAAGACCGGATCGCACACACTTGAGATGACCGCCCGGGATGCTAACGGGAACATATCTAACCCGGTCTCGGCAGGTTTCGTCGTGAGGTCAGATTTCAATCTGAGAGTATACGGTGCTTATCCAGACCCATTCATCGACAAGACCTTTATCGCATTTGAAGTTACATCCGGAAATCCGATCGATGCAGTCTCCGTCAAGATCTATTCGGTCAGCGGACGGCTGGTGAAGACTATTCGCTATCCGAGCGGCAACCCGGCGGAAACCATAGGATTGTTGGAAGGGGGAACCGGTTCTCCGACGGCGGTCGGATATCATGAAGCATGGTGGGACGGCACGGACAACTATGGTAACCAGGTTGCAAACGGCGTGTATTTTTACAAAATTGGCGTCAGCAGCGGTGGGAAAACTCTTGAAGACATCGGGAAAATGGCGAGGCTGAGATGAGAAAGATGGTCGTTGCGATTCTCCTCTTCGGTTCAATGGCGTTTGGTCAGACCACCAGGTATGTAGCAAGCTTCCTGGAAATTCCTGTCGGCGCTAAGGCGCCGGGTATGGGCAACGCATTTGTTTCTCTGGCCGATGATGGGGCGGCATTTCACTACAATCCCGCCGGGACAGCATTCATCGACACGAAGATCCTTTCCATGATGTATTCATCCCAGTATGGATCGCTGTTCTCCCCCCTGTCAAATTTCTTCTTCATAGGGTATGCACAGAATATCCAGGACCTGAGCGTGTCTGTAGCCTGGGTAAGGCTAAGCGTGGACAACATACCTTCAGAGCCGGATCTGACGGTCTACGACTCACCGGCACAAAGAGAACTGCTGGTTAAAACAAGTTCGGCAAACGGTTACTTCTCCAGTGCCGACGACGCGGTGTATCTCAATATATCGCGAATGTACACCTTTGATTTCGATTTGGGATGGCTGTTTTTCAAAATACCCGTTCAGCTTCCCATCGGAATCAATTTCAAGCTGATCCACCGCCTTCTTGACGGCCGCGCCGCATCCGGCATGGGATTGGACGGCGGAGTCATGCTCAGATTTCCGATTGGGGTGTCCGATAACAAGAATAAGACGGGGACTTTTTCCTTCGGTGTGAATCTCAGAGACGTGACGAACACCCGCATCGCCTGGGATACTCAAAGGAATGAAATCATACCACGCAGTCTCGTCTGGGGAGTCTCTTATCGTTTGCCGGTGACCATGCTGCGCGGAGATATGGAGGTCGCCTTCAACAGAGATTCTCGTTACGGCGACAACTTGTTCGGAGCGGAGTACGTCTACAGGAAGATATTATCGGTAAGAGTCGGTTCCGATGCTTCTGATCTGACAGCCGGCATCGGGATAGTCCTGAATTTTGTGCGTGTGGACTACGCGTTCTTAGCTCAGGATATTGGAAACATGAACAGGGTGAGTGCGTCATTTTATCTTGACAGACTATTCAAATGAAAAGATCATTTTTTGTTTTACTCGTCGGTGGGCTATTTGCGCTTGTCTATGGCTGCAGGATGGCGGGAGCGCCGATAACTGAGCTGGGAACACCTGAGTTCGTGCCCGCGTCCCAGCCCGATTCGATCGCGGAGACCGGAATCGGACAGGACCCGAAGACGGGCGGCATTCAACTGCAGTGGTATACCACTACTGGTGCGGCGAGCTACAGAATTTACCGGTCGGATTCGCTCGATCCGAAGGGAGTCCCAACTGGTTTCAAGATAGTGGGCAACGTTATTTCATCGGCTTCGCTGAACGACACCTCGATGGTAGATGCAAATTCACTGAGGGTCGGCGTGAGACATTACTACTATCTGACTGCACATGCCTCGGATGGAAGCTCGAGTCCGCCGTCGGACACTATAGACTATGCTTTGCTCGATAGACCGGGTCTGTCTTATCCCGGTGTAAATGCAGCGGTCCATGAGGACGAATTGTATTTCAACTGGCACGACAACACCGGAGGTGGTTATACTGTGATCCGTGTCAGGGACATTTCACTTGTTCCTTCGGTCACTATTTGGGTTAGCAGAAGATTTCAGATATTCGACACGTCGCCGCGGAAGGCGTTCAACTTCGACGGTGCGGCCATCGGACAGCTCGTTTCCGGCCACTCTTATCAATGGCGTGTCGACCGGTTCAACCTGGGTGTGAATGAAGGTGCCAGATCCACCTGGCAGGTTTTCACGATTCAATAGAAAGGAAAGATATGTCGAAGAACGCGTTGAAGCTTAGTGCTGTATTGATTATAGCGCTGACTGAGGCAACTGCGCCGGCGCAGGGACTGTTCGGTAACCAGAACGTCCCCATCGGGTCCAGTGCCGCATCATATTATTACCTGGGAGGTAAGGAAGGGCTGACCATTTCGGTAAACCTCTGGGGATTCGTGAAGAACCCGGGAAGATACGAAGTGCCGAGCTCCACCGATCTGGTCCAACTCATCTCGTTCGGCGGGGGCCCGCTTGAGCATGCTCAACTCGACGGGGTAAAAATCGTCAGGCAAATAATGCAGCCGGATTCCTCATACAAGACAGAAGTGATGCCGGTGGACCTTAAGAAATTTCAGCTTACAGGCCAGAAGACCCCGCTCCTTCTGCCGGGCGACACGATCATTGTTCCGGGCTCGACTTTCGACGCGATACAACAGTTAGTAGCCCTGTTCAGGGATGTGGCGCTCATCTTTTCGGGTGTCGGCACGCTCATTCTTGTCCTTCGCCAGCGTTGAATTCGAAAGCGGCCGTTGCTAATTTTGGTAGGTAGAGGAAAAAGGAGTCAATGCCGCAATTATGCCGCAGATACCCGCTTGTTGCTTTAGCAGGGGTATCCGGCGAAAGGACTTGAACTAAAATGGATCACGATCTAAAACACGATTTTCCCATCTTCTTTCATTGGGATTCAAAGGGGAAGCCGCTCATTTATTTGGACAGTGCCGCAACAACGCAGAAACCGCGACAGGTGATACAGGC
>JAJYOS010000214.1 GCA_021796055.1 Bacteroidota bacterium | reverse complement strand
CCGTACATCTTCTTCAAGAAACGATACGCGAAGAAAATTCCCTTCTTATCAAGAGCTGGTGCAACGAACCCGGGGAGGGGGCGCTTGAACAGGCGAGGCACCTTGCTCGCTTCCCGTTCGCGTTCAAACAGGTGTGCCTGATGCCCGATACGCACCAGGGCTATGGGATGCCGATAGGCGGCGTGATCGCGACTGAAGATGTCATAATCCCCAATGCCGTCGGTGTCGACATAGGCTGCGGAATGTGCGCCGTCAGGACTTCGCTGACTGAAATCCGGCCCGAGACTCTGAAGGAAATAATGTCGGAGATCAGGCGGGCCATCCCGGTCGGCTTTGCACATCACAAGGAACCGCAGGACAAGACACTGATGCCGGAGTTGAAGGGCAATAGCCGTATCGTGGAGCAGGAATATGAATCCGCTCTTACGCAGATCGGCACGCTGGGAGGAGGCAATCATTTCATCGAGATTCAAAAAGGGGATGATGGCCTTATCTGGATAATGATCCACTCGGGGAGCCGCAACATCGGCTTGAAGAACGCCGAGTTTTACAACAAACTTGCGGTTGCATTTTCCGAGAAGCAGTATCCGGCGATTCCGAAGGGATGGCAGCTGGCTTACCTGCCCGTCGATGCAGAAGCAGGTGATTCATACAGGCGCGAGATGCAGTATTGCATAGAGTTTGCATTCGCAAACCGAAAGCTGATGATGGACAGGATAAGAGGGATTGTTCACGACTGCACTTCAGGATCTGCCTCGTTTGACGACATGATAAATATCGCCCACAACTACGCCCGGCTCGAGCACCATTTCGGAAGAGATGTCTGGGTGCATAGGAAAGGGGCAACGTCCGCATACGAGGGGGAAATCGGTATCATACCGGGTTCACAGGGAACGCCGAGTTATATCGTGAGAGGGAAGGGTAATCCGGAATCGTTCATGAGCTGCAGTCATGGTGCCGGAAGAAAAATGGGACGGAACGAGGCGAGAAGGTCATTGAATCTCCGTGAAGAGCTGCGCAAGCTGGAAGAGCGCGGGATACTTCATGCTATCCGCGGAGTTGGGGATCTCGACGAAGCAAGCGGCGCGTATAAGGACATCGACGTGGTAATGAGAGAGCAGGAAGACCTTGTCGAGCCGATTGTGAAACTGGAGCCGCTGGCTGTTGTCAAAGGTTGAGTCGGCGAATTCGCAGGTTGCAGATCTCCTGTATGCCGCAGCCCTTTCTCCGTTCCACAGTTTACGTCGACCTACCGCCAGCGCTTGACTTTGCGGAGGATATGCCGCTATCCTTCAGAGTGAAATCAGGAGTGAACGATGAATGTTGAGGTGAAGTTCACATATAAAGATTTGCTCTCCGCACCTGACGACCGCAATCGGTATGAAATATTCGGCGGAGAACTAATCTTAAGCCCTGCCCCCAGTCTTGAACACCAGAGAGTGATTAAGAACCTTGTCAGGATTATGATCGAGTACGCAGAAGGCCAAAATTTCGGGAAGGTGCTCTTTGCGCCGCGGGACGTTTATTTCAGCGACACTACGGTTGTCGAACCGGATATCCTCTTCGTTTCGGATGCTCGCCGGGATATCATGGACAAGGACAAGGCGAACGGCGCGCCCGATTTCATCGCGGAGATCATCTCTGAGTCGACCGAATCCCGCGACAGGGATTTCAAGTATAGGCTTTATGCAAGGGAAGGCGTAAAGGAGTACTGGATAGTTGACCCGAATGCCAAATCAATTGAGGTTTACCATCTGGAATCCGGCGGATTCAAGCAGGTCGGTAAATTCGTTGGAGAAAACAGGATTCTCTCACCGTATTTCAGCGGCATGGAGCTGAAGGCGAATCAGGTCTTCGAGTAACCGATTTTCCTCATTTGCCTTTCAGTCTCCGAACTTCTCACCCGCATATCTCCTTCTCTTCTCGCTTTGTTACTTCATCTTGCCGGAATGAGGCACATCCTTCCTCTTCATAATCTCTTCGAGCCAGGCGATTCGCTCGTCGATCCCTCGCGCATTTGGATACATTTCCTTTGCCTGTCTCAGAAGCGCTATCGACTCACGATACCTTCCCTCCATTTCGTACAACCCTAGAAGCACGGCGTATGGATTTGTCCCTCGCTGCTCGTCGAACGGATTGTCGGCTATTGCTGCAAGTGCCTCCTTCTCGCACAAGCTCGCATACTTTTTAAATGAGAGCGTGTCACCGGCCGCAAAATACAGCCTTGATATGTCGCTCATGGAGGAATAATCCAGCGGCACCGCCTTGACTGGAATTCTCTCTTCCATCGTATCCAGCGTCGCTACGCATCGGCGGTTCTCTCCGTTTTCCTGATAGTGTGAGGCGAGCAGCATGAAGGAATCCCTTATCACCGAGATCAGACCTCTCGTGTTGTCGTCGTAATAAACTCCGCGCTTGTCGAGCCCCTCGTAGATGAAGCCGAAGTGCGGCCCTGTGCGGACAGCGTTGGAACCGTTGAACAGGCATTTGCATGTTATTGGGGCATCCACGTTCGCGTAATAATAGCCGCTGTGAAATACGGGGGTGAGCTCATACACGAGTCCCTCCCTCACGAGAAAACCCTGCAAGCCGACCATGTCCGACGGGGCTACAGTTGCCGCAAAACAGATGGGGCGCTGCCACCTGTTCGTTTGGACTATGTTGTTGACGATCACGTCCTGGACTCGCAACGCTCTGAAGTCACCCTGCCCCAGCGTGGGATTGACGGTGTACCGGATGCAGCCCTTGCCGGTTACTGAAGTATCCGCAATGTCAAACCTCTTGTACACTTGCTTCGGTACATCGAGCCTCATGGATCTTTGAGCCCACTGCACGCCGCCGGCAGCAGCAATCTCTCTTATCTCCGTATCCGGCAGGCTTATAGGTACTCTCATTGCGTTGTGCGGTGTTTCATGTTTAAGCTGCAGAGGATACCAATCCGTGTTTGCGAGACTGAGGCAGACTATCCGGACGTCGGTTCTCACGCCTAGCGCCTCCTGCAGGTACCAAAGAGGGAACGTGTCGTTGTCCCCGCCCGTGAAGAGGATGGCGTTCGGCTTGCATGACTGGAGGATGTCGTAAGAAACGTCGAAAGGCGCATAGTCGTCATGCCTGTCGTGACTGAAGAGATTTTGCCGGAACATGTTGAACGGCACTGCCGCGAATATTGCCAATGCGATAATACCGATACCCGCAGCTTTCAGCTTCTTGTTCCGAACAGCATCGGCCGCATAGTCTATCATACCCGAAGCGCCGATTCCGATCCAAAGGGCAATCGTGAAGAAAGCCCCAACGAAGAAGTAGTCCCGTTCCCTTGGCTGCGGATCCGCCATATTGAAATAAACGACCAGCGCAAGCCCCATTACTGCAAAGAGTATCAGGAATGCCAGGGCGAATTTCCAGTCTCGCCTGAAATGATACCATAGTCCGATCAACGCAATTATGAGAGGAATCGCAAAGTATCTGGTGGGGAAGCCCTTCTCGCCGCCCGTCCATCGCATCGACGATTTGAATATTGCAACTGGAGCATCTTTTATGTCCCCCGATCTCCCGACGAAGTTGAAGCCGACATAACGAAGGAACATGTGACTAAGCTGATACGACAGGAAGTAATCCCAGTCGGATGAATACGTCGCATAATTACGCTGGGCAGTCGGATCGGGGCTCCACCTTCGCGGCCAGAAAAGAGGCTGCTTTCCGTATTGCTCCCTGTCCAGATAACCCGCGAGGTTGTGCATACTGCCGGGAGCATTTTCGTTGATTGCCGGATGTGAGTTCGCGCGGATGTATACAAGTGCGTAAGTGGAATAGCCAAGCAGGACGAACAGTCCTGCCATGAGGGTCATGCTCAACGCCCATCGCCTCGCCCGTTCCGCCTTGTACGCGGAATATGCCGCTGCCGCGATTATTGCAAACGTTATCACTTTGACTAACGAGCTGTTGTTCATGTCGATCGGACCGAGGCTGAATTTCCCGGAAAGGCCGACCACAACCCACTTGACGATTCCAGGGTAGATTACCAGGAATCCGAGTATCATCGCAAGCGTGAACTTCAGAAATCTCTTCCACGCAAACTCGTAATATCTGAAGTAGATGAGGATTCCGATCGTGAAAAAGGGGAGCAAACAGAGCTGGTGAACCCCGATCGAAAGTCCCAGGAGGTAGGCGATAAGGAGCAAGTGTTCATGGCTGCCGCCTTTCCCGGATTTCTCGAACCAGACGAGAGTGAGCCATAGGACCAGCGAGACAAAGAGTATGCTTGAGGCGAAGAGGCTGGATTCGACGGCGTCGAACCAGAACGTGTCGGACACCGCGTAACTAAGGGCCCCGATCGCTGCCGACCCGAATACTACCATGCCGTTTGTTGGATCGGAAGGAAATCCTTTCCATCTCGATAAAACCCTGACTTCTATGAGATAGAGAAACATTATCGTGAGGGCGCTTGCCAATGAAGAAAGAAGGTTATACCTGAATGCCGGGTTGCTCAGGAAGGGCACCATATCGGCGATGCGTCCGGCGAGCGTGAAGAGTGGAGCACCGGGCGGATGAGGAACCTCGAGAGCCGGAGCTGTTGCGGCGTATTCCGCACAATCCCAGTAGGCTACGGTCGGCTGAGCCGTCGACGAATACAAGCCGAGGGTCAGCAGGAAAACTCCCGCGGCGATATACCTGTTGATAGTCTTCCAGTTCATGATTCTTCTCCAATCTGCATTTCCGTGATACGGAGAATGCCGGTCAAGACGTTTTCGGTTTGGATGTGGTTTGACTGGAGGGAACCCGCTATATGAGTGAGAAGAGACATAGCCCTTCCGGTTCCCTGATCAGATGCTGGAGCTGTAGACTATTTCCTTGTTTCGAGGTATTCGCGGGTGTGGGAGGGTGTATCCACGTGGACGCACGTCGAAAGAGATGCACGGTCAAGGGAAGTAGGAATTGTGTTTGCCGCTGAAGCCGATCTGTTCTCCGATGCCAATCGCCCGCGGTGGTTATCCGATGTGACCGCAAGGCTCGGACTGATGGCCTGCAGCCCATCGTCCGGCTGCCTCGGGGAGTTTTGTTTTCTGAGCAGAATGTCATCGATCACGACGAGCGTGTAGTCCCGCTTCGCGTCGTTCAGCATCGCGTATCGGAAGGGAACCTCCCCGCCTTTTAGCGCAGCAAGATTCGGTGTATAGCTCCGAACATGCCCGATCAGGTCAGAATCCCATCCTTCAGGCAGATTACGCTGAGGATTTGTCCGAAGCTCCCTTGCGGACGACGGTACCGCCAGGAGGGTGAAGGCAACAAGCGACAATAAAGCCGATGTGACGTATCTACTCATGCTTCTGTTTCTTCTATGTTACAGGAAAGCCTGGAGCAAGTCAACCCCATGCAATCGACTCTTGACATACTAGTACTAATTCGTTATATTAGAATTCGAAAGATATTAATTAGGAATATGCGGAATGAGTACGACGAGGAAATACGGCAAGAAGGCCGAGCAGGCGCTGGACCTCTGGGTCAAGCTGGCAAGGGCGTCAAATACGATGTCTACTCTGACCGTCCGCGACATCGCCACTTATGGCCTGACGGAGGCACAATTCGGCGTGATTGAAGCGCTCGGGCATCTTGGACCGATGAAGATCGGCGAACTCTGCTCCAAGAACCTGTCGTCGGGAGGGAATATGACCGTCGTGGTCGATAACCTTTCGAAAGAAGGTCTGGTCGAAAGGAAGCAGGCCGAGGACGATCGTCGAGCGTACGTAATCGAACTAACGGAGAAGGGAACAAAGCTGTTTCAGGACATTTTTCCCAGGCATGCGAAGTTCGTCACTGATCTGGTTCATTCCGCACTTAGTGACGAAGAGATGATGAAGCTCGCCGCACTCCTGAAGAAACTCGGTCTCACTCTCAAACAGAGACTCCAGGTATAGCTGGATATACACAGAAGGACAAATCAAACATGAGAGATGAACTGCGTTTTGTAGGAATTTCAGGAAGTCTGAGAAGAGAATCGTATAACACGAAGCGATATTCCAGTTCCTGAACATGACGCCTGTAAATAAACCGGAAGTTCTCGTGGCCCGGGCCCAGCGCAAGTTCGATGCCAGCGGCCGTCTCACCGACGAACCAACGATATTGATCGTCCGCCAGCAACTCGCAGAACTCAGGAAGCTGGCGAGACATGCGAAGATTGTGAAAGAATTAACAACAGAGAATAACTAGCCACCGAAAGGACAAGCAAAATGGCAGTCTGGAAAATAGACCCGGTCCATTCCGAGATTAAATTCAAAGTGAGACACCTTGTTGTCTCGAGCGTGACAGGACAGTTCAATAATTTTGACGCGACGGTAGAGGCTGATAAGCCCGACTTCTCCGACGCCAAGATTCAGTTTGAAGCGGAAGTCAACAGCATAAGCACAAAGAACGAACAGCGGGACGGTCACCTGAAGTCCGCGGATTTCTTTGATGCGGCAAACTATCCGAAGATGACGTTTGTGTCGCGCTCCGTCGTGAAGAAGAGCGACGATGAATATGAAATCGTCGGTGACCTTGCTATCCGGGGCGTAACGAAACCGATCAAGCTTACCGCAATCTACAACGGAACGGTGAAGGGCTTCGGCGGTACGGAAGTCTCCGGTTTTGAGATCAGGGGGAAGGTCAACCGCTTCGATTACGGTCTTCAGTGGAACGGATTGACCGAGACCGGTGGAGTGGTGGTCGGCGATGAGGTGAAGCTTGAAATCGAAGCCGAGCTGAACCGCGCGCAGGGCGCAAAACAGGCCGCCTGAAGAAAATCATGGAATCTATCCGCCCGGCCGCCGACTAACCGGCGGGTGATTCCTCATAGCTCCGCCCGTCTGCGCACAACGCAGGCGGGCGGCACTTCTTACGACATGGTTATCAACGGTAGGATAGCAGGAATCTCTGTCACTGGCCCGTCAACGCTCGAACAAGAGGCCTATTTCAGAAACAACATTCGCTTCACATCTGCGAACTTACCGGTCTTAAGCCGGTAGAAGTACACGCCGGAAGACAACGGGGATCCCGAATCACTCTTGCCGTCCCACTCGAACCGGTATGTGCCTTCGGGCTTCTCTCCCGAGAAAAGATTCCGGACCGCCCGGCCGAGCGCGTCATAGATTTCGACCTGGACGTACGAGCGATCCGCCAGGCTAAATTCGATCGTGGTCGTCGGATTGAACGGGTTGGGATAGTTTTGGAGGAGTCGGTAACCCTTCGGTCGCAGGCTTTCCGATGTTCTGACTCCCGTCTGAGTTGTCATTTTGTACGCGCGCACCGTGCCGTTGTAGGTATCAGTGACGTAGAAGCGCGAACCGTCAGGGGTTGCAGCGACGTTTGTTCCCCCCGCGGTGAATGTCTGTATGACCGAGTCGCCGGCAAGCGACACAACCAGCTTTTCGAATGCGCCTACAACGAACGCGTATTTGTCATCTTGCGAAATGGCGATATTCTGAAACGCAGTATTATGGGAAAGGGACGCTATCTTCTTTATTACGGATTTGGATTCAAGCGAGACGTGATCTACAGAATCGCCGTCAAAAAGAAGTACTTCATTCTTGTTATGGAACATGGCAACGCCGTACGAGCCGGAGATGCCGGCAATGCTCTGGACCTCTGACGTGCGTATATTCACCATCTTCGGAGAACCCAGAGTGTTTGTCGTAACGATGGCATACGTGGTGTCCGGCGAAAGTGCGATTCCATACAGTTCGCCTGAAGTGCTGACTGGAATGAATGACGATCCTGAGGTCACCCCGGCAGCTTCAATCAGCCTCAAACCCTGGCCGGTACATGTCGAGCTCAGGTCGGGGAATACCGCGGTTCTGTCGTCCGGTGTCACGGCGATGCCGTACAATGTCGTGCCCGCGCAAGGGGCCGTGAATTGCCCTTTGACCGAATTGTTCGTCAGATCTATGAAAGCTACTTTGTGCGTCGTGGTCACTAATGCGGTAGAGTCATTCGGGCTTATCGCAACTCCTGTCGGGTAGTTTTCGATCGAACTGATATCGATCCTGGATAGTGCGTAATCAGTTGTCGAGATCACAACCACTTCTCCGGGGTTCATGTTGTTGGTGACCACCAGTTTGTTCCCGTCTGAAGTTATGGCAATCCCCGTCGGATTTGTCCCGACTGTCATCACGGTGTCCAAAGCCCACTGTGTCTGTGAATGCGAGACGTTGTAGGCTGTGAACAGCAGCACGCATGCAACTGCTGGGATAAAAGGTAACCTGAACATTGTGTTTGCTCCCTTCGTCAAGGATGTTAAGTGCAATTATTCCGGCTACGAAATAGGTTGTTCGCTTATGAATCTCGATGGTGTGGAACGACGGCATAGATACCCGTTCCCTGTTTGGTCAAAGCCCGACTGATGGAAGAAATTAAATACTATGGTCGTGAAGTGCAACCGGAAGCCAGCTGTACAAGCCAATTCGCGGATGCAGGTTCAACAGCTCCGACAATTTGCGTGCTGATAATCTGTTTACTGCTGAACGCACCCCACTTGACATTAACGATTGAATCCCCTAAAATTTGGTGTGTTTCGCGCCAGATAATTGACCCCCATAGAACCACTACCCTGAACAGAGTTCGCAACTGAGAATACCCCTGGACATGGTGTCGGACTGATACTTTGGTCAAGTTGGAATGATTGTTGAGCGAGCCCATCTGGGCTGGAAGAAATCATCCTGGGAGGCTTGAGGTATTGAGTCGTCTGCATGAGATTCCGGACTTTCGCGGGAAACCGGCCAATGACTGACCAGGCTGAGAAAGCGAGCCCTTTTCCCGGGTTTCCGGTTACCAAAAGACACAAACCCGAGTCAGCCCATCTTACGATATCTCCTGGACTCTTATATCCGCATCAT
>JAJYOS010000213.1 GCA_021796055.1 Bacteroidota bacterium | reverse complement strand
CCTGACGAAATATGAGGAGGGAGCTCCGAAGGTTTACGGCGACCCAGCCTTGCTATACCAGGTCTTCCTGAATATCGTCGTCAACGCATTCCAGGCAATGACGAAGGGAGGGACACTGACAGTCAGGACCCGAACCGAAAGAGGAGACGGGGACCGCAGGAGAGTCGCTATAGAAATTGGGGATACCGGAGAAGGAATTCCTCCGGAGAATCTGGAAAGGATATTCACACCGTTCTTCACGACAAAAGAGCCCGGTAAAGGGACAGGGCTGGGCCTGGCGGTAACGAGAAGAATCGTGCAGGAACACAACGGGACGATCGGCCTGGATAGCGTACCGGGTAAAGGGACGACCGTCACGATCCGGTTCAACGCGTTTGAACAGAATAAGAAATAGTTCGCGCCCGCAAACTGCTCGAAATCCGGCTGATCACGCGGACCCGCAACTCTTCCACGTTTGTATTTCAGGTCATGCCCCGATAAATTGCAACACAAATGGAGAACGAAAATCCTCTTGAGAAGACTCTCGGAGACGTGGAGTTATTTCTTAAACAGCAAGCCGAACTCTTCGGCGACGAGACATTTCTCCCGGACAAAACCGCAGCTGCGCAAGCGGTCGTGACGGCGACATCTGAGGAGAGATCGGACGATATTCGACCGGAACATCATGAAGGTAACGGTGCTGAATTGAAACAGAAGCCGAAGACGATCAAGGTGTCGGAAGAGCAGGGGCTGTTCGACGGCGTTGTCACAAGCGCTGAATGGAAAATAGATTCGCAATGGCATGAAAGTGAATCTCTGGAAATTCTGGATTCACGCATCTCCGGCTGTATGAGATGCCAGCTTGGCTCGACGAGGAAGAATTTCGTATTCGGTGTCGGGAACACAAAAGCGAAGCTTGTAGTGATCGGGGAGGCACCGGGCGCCGACGAAGACGAACAGGGCGAGCCGTTCGTCGGAAGAGCGGGACAACTCTTGAACAAGATCCTGGCGGCCGTTCAGCTAAGGCGCGAGGACGTTTACATATGCAACATTCTCAAATGCAGGCCGCCGAACAACCGCGATCCCTTTCCGCCGGAAGTCGAATCGTGCGAGCCGTATTTGAAGAAACAGATCGAGATCATCAACCCGAAGCTCATACTCTGTCTCGGAAGGATCGCGGGTCAAACTCTGTTGAAAACGAACGCTACTCTCGCCGAATTGCGCCAGAGCGTGTACGAATACCAGGGGGTGAAGGTACTCGTCACTTTCCACCCCGCTGCGCTCCTCAGGAACCCGAACTGGAAGAGACCTGCCTGGGAAGACGTCCAAAAAATGCGTAAAATGTACGATGAACTGCCGGACTGATTCAAAATTCTTGATTTATAATTTTGAATTGTGAATTGAGAGGGCCACTGAGAGGCAATTGAGAATTAGAAATTCAAAATTTAAAATTCTATTCAACGATGGCTACTGACTTCGACCAGAAAAGGCTGAGAGACTTCGAACCGGAAAGCGCCTCAGGAGGAAGAATACCTCCCCAAGACGTGGAGGCTGAAAAGGCGGTTCTCGGCGCAATGCTGCTCGACAAGCACGCGGTATCCCCGGCGATCGAGCTTCTCCAACCGGACTATTTTTACTCGACGGCGAACGAAAAGATTTTCGGCGCGATCCTGGACCTTTACGCTCGAAATGTCGAGATAGACGTGATCACGTTGCGCGAGGAACTTCGCAGGACCGCACATCTTGAAAATATCGGCGGATCGGCTTACCTGAACGAGCTCGTCTCTTCGGTCGTATCTTCGGCAAACGTCGAAGCGCATGCTCAGATTGTGGCGGAGAAATACATGCTCCGCAGCTTGATCACCACGATGTCGCAGAACGTCCAGAAATGTTTCGACAACCGCGAAGATGCATTCGGACTTATCGATGAGATCGAACGGGATATTTTCAGGGTATCGGAAGCCCGCCTTAAGAAGGCCGTAGTCCCTCTGCAGCAAGCTCTCGTGAAAACCATGGAGGTTTTGGAGCGAATCCACGGGTCGAAGGGTGGTGTCACAGGCGTACCGACCGGCTTCACCGATCTCGATGCGATGACGGGCGGATTACAGAAGTCCGATATGATCATAATTGCGGCAAGGCCGAGCGTCGGGAAGACCGCCTTTGCGCTTTCGATCGCACGCAACTCGGCAGTGAAGTACGGCGTCCCTACCGCAATTTACAGCCTCGAAATGTCGCAGCAGCAGCTTTTAATACGTCTTCTTGCGGCAGAAGCCCGTGTTGATGCGCACGCGCTTCGCACAGGTACTCTGCCCGAGGAAAAGTGGGCATATATTTCGACGCGGATACACAAGCTCGCGCCGGCCCCGATCTTCATAGACGACACTCCAGCGCTTTCCATACTCGAGCTGCGTGCCCGTGCCCGGCGGCTTAAGAGCGAGCATGATATAGGCCTGATAATCGTCGACTATCTACAGCTGATGCAGGGCCCCGCAAAAGCGGAAAGCCGCGAGCGGGAAATTTCCATGATATCGAGGAACCTGAAGGTCCTTGCCAAGGAGCTCGACATACCGGTAATCGCGCTTTCGCAGCTCCGCCGTTCCGTGGAGGAGCGCAACGATAAACGCCCCATCCTGTCCGACCTCCGCGAGTCGGGTGCGCTTGAGCAGGACGCAGATGTCGTAATTTTCATACACAGGCCGGAGCTGTACGGAATAGAAACCTACCCCGACGGAGAGTCGACGGCGGGCGTTGCGGAAGTAATGATCAGCAAACAGAGAAACGGCCCCACAGGAGAAGTTAAGTTGACATTCATCAGGCAATACGCCAGGTTCGAAGATCTTGCTAAGTACCCCATGGGTCCTTCAGGGGCGGCAGCGGAGCCGGAGGAAAAAGTTCCGTTCTGAAACGCGGCAGTTAATTCGGCCACAGCGACTTCCCGCGGTTCAGGTCATCCGGGCACTATTCTTCGGCCGAATCCCGGAGCTTCTTCAGGTTCGTAATAAAGATCTTCTTCGAGACTTCCCTAATGATTTTATCCAGTTTGAATTTCCTGAAAGTACGCGACAGAGTTTCACTCGCCATTCCGAGATGGGCGGCAAGATCCTTCTTGCGAATGAGCAGGTTGAAATATGGCTCGGGCATCCTGATGGAGTTGTTGAGCTGGACTTCGTTCAGGAGATATTTCGCGACGCGGCCCTCGACGCTCGAGCTCGCCAGGTCGAACCCGCGGCTCAGCTCCATGAGTCTTACCGCGGTCGCCTCCGAAATTCTTATCGCAAAAGCCGGATTCCTTCCCAGGAGCGCGCTGAACTCGTCGCTCGGAATATAAAGGATCGTGGATTCCTCCAGCGCCTGGGCGCAGGACGAGTAAAAACGGGAACCGGAGAAGAGATACGACTCGGCAAAACTCCCGTAAGGCTCCAGCATGCTCAGGACAATCTCCTCCCCGTCCCCCCTCAGCTTGTATACCTTCACCGAACCCGTCAGCAGCACGTAAAAGCCGGAGAACGCTTCGCCTTCCAGGAAGATTATCTGGTTCTTCTTGAATTTCTTTGTCTTTGAAATGTTCGTGATGAGCTTAAGCTCATTTGGTGAGAGTTTTGTGAAAAGCGGAACGTCGTGAAGAGTATGTTTCTGCTCCATCATCCTTCGTCAGTAGGAAATACTTTCGAACAACAACCACGGTTGACCGGCAAAGATTCCCAATTCAGCACTCATGTTTCCGGAGGGAGTGTTAGAGAATTTATAAACCGATGGGAAAAATTAAAACCCGGATCAGGAATAATTGAATGCGGCAGGGAGAGCCGGGTAAGAGAACGCGGGATATGTCAGTCGTGGAGGCATTTGCAAGTTCTCGTGTCGTCTCAATCAAGTTTCGGCGAAGCCGTGAAATTGCAGACGATGGCTCCGGGCCTTCCCTCTACTCGATATCTCCTTCGCTCAATGTCGTGAAGTAGATCCTTTCAAAGCGCGTCTTGAGATAATCGCTCAGCGACTTCTTGATCTCGTCAACGGATTCCATCTTCAGAAGCTGCCTCGCGAATTTACGGGCACTCTTATAATTCGTCGACCGGATGATCTTCTTGAGGACCGGGAGCATGGAGCTGACGGCACTGAATTCATCGAGCCCCATTCCGAGAAGCATCACCGTCGCCAGCGGATTCCCGGCCATCTCTCCGCACATCGCGACTTTCACGCCGGCGTCGTGCCCGGCATCGATGACGAACTTGATAGTCCTGAGAACCGCCGGATGGAACTCTTCGAACATGTGGGCGACCAGCTCGTTGGTTCTGTCGACGGCGAGGAGGTACTGCGTCAGGTCGTTGGTTCCGATGCTCAGGAACCCGACATGTCTGGCGATCTCTTTGCTCATCAGCGCCGCCGACGGTATCTCGATCATGACCCCGACTTCAATATTTTTGTCGTACTTAACTTCTTCCGCATCGAGCGACTTCTTCGCCTCTTCGAGAAATTCATTCGCGCGGATCACTTCCTCATCGGTCGCCACCATCGGGTACATTATTTTGCATTTGCCGAACGCGCTCGTCCGCAATATTGCCCTGAACTGCTCCCTGAGTAAGTCGGGCCGGTCAAGCATCATGCGGATCCCTCTCCATCCGAGGAACGGGTTCTGCTCCGAGTGGCTTCCCACAAACATCTTGTCGCCGCCTATGTCGAATGTCCTGAATATAACCGCATTGGGTTCTACCGCCTCCACTGCCTGCCTGAAAATATCGGCCTGCTCCATCTCGTCGGGGATCGAATCGGAGTCTATTATCAGCGGCTCGGTCCTGAAGAGACCTATTCCGTCTGCGCCGTGCGGCCTGAGAAGCGGAAGTTCTTCAAGGAGTTCTATGTTCGCCTCGACGGATACTCTCCTGCCGTCCGTAGTCAATGCAGGCTTTCCTGCTTCAGTCATGAGTTCGGTGTCGAGCTGTTCGCACCACTGCTTCCTGTCTCTGAATTTCTTCAAGGTGCCCTCGGAGGGATTTATGACAATAATGCCGCGATAGCCGTCCAGTATAAGATCGACTCCGTCTTTTACATGCTTTGTAGCTTCCTTCAGGCCGACGACGGCGGGAATTCCCAGGGAGCGTGAGAGTATCGAGGCATGCGACCTTGCTCCTCCGTAATCGCTGACATAACCCAGCACCTGATTTCTGCTGAGCAGTACCGCATCGGCGGGAGTGAATTCGCTCGTCACCACTATAGGAGTCCCTTCGAACCTCGATTTCAGTTTGGCCTCGGCAAGGTTCCGGAGAATTCTGTTTTTCGAGTCGTCGATCTCCATCGCACGCTGCTTGAATAGCTCATTGCCGCTGCGTTTCAGCTGTTCAACCTGCTTGGAAAACTCGGTTGAGACGACGAATTCGGCATTTTTGCGCGATTTTACGATCTTTTTCTTCACCTCTTCCAGGAACACCGGGTCTGACAGGATGAGTAGCTGTGCCTCGAATATCCTTGCCTTCTCGTCGCCGATTTTTTCGCGCGCCGTATGGTATATCTTTTCCAGCTCGTAGTTCGAACGGTCGATCGCCTTCTGAAGCCGCTCAAGCTCTACCGCAGGATTATCAACGCCTTTCTCCTCGACAACGATGCCGTCCTTCTCGAGCAAGAGGACTTTTCCGATCGCAATTCCCGGAGAGGCGCCGATTCCTCTCAGGACAATTTCCTCTGCGGCATCCGGAACTACGACATGCTCAGAGCTCATCGAATCCTCTGTCGAAGAAATCCACCATTGCCTTCATCGCCGCTTCCTCGTCTTCCCCTTCGAAGAGGAGCACTATCCGGGCTCCCTCCTCTGCAGCGAGAGTCATGACACCAATAATGCTTTTACCGTTCACGCGATAGCCGTCCCTTTCGAGAAAGAACTCCGATTTGAATTTGGCGGCAAGCTTCACGAGCGAGGCCGCGGGACGCGTGTGGAGTCCGAGGCGGTTTTTGACGACAACTTCCTGTTGGACCATGCGTCCTTAATACTCTATGTGTGCCGCGCTGCGCGGCGCGGTCAGCGCGACATGGCACGCCATGTAAGAATTGCGGATTGCCATCAAAATTTTCTCCGGACAAGTGAATTTGCAAGCTCTACAAGCGCATCCTTTCCCTCAGACTGTCTCAGGGCACTAAGACTCGACAGAGCATTTGAGGTATAATCCGAGACTTCTTTTTTGGCCGCGTCGAGAATGCCCCCATCACGGTAGACCTTGCGAACTGCGACCACGTCGTTCTCAGTAACCGACATCTTTCTGTAGGCAGCGTTTATGACCGCGATTCCTCCGGCATCCAGGGATTGTTGGGCCTTCAGGAACATGAAGTTTTTCTTCTTTTCCATTATGTCCAGGCCGCGCGGCTTCCCGAACCTCTCCGAGTCGCCTTCCAGGTCGAGCATGTCGTCAAGTATTTGAAAGGCTATCCCTATATTCAGGCCGAAGTCGCCGAGCAGCCGGATTTCTTCATCCGTACCCCCGCCGAGGAGCGCGCCGAGCTTGCCCGATGACATAAGCAGGGCACCTGTTTTCTTCGAGATCATATCCACATAATTTGGCATGCTGGATCCGTCCGATTTGCTCAGGCTCTCATCGAGTGCCTGGCCGTCGCAGACCTGCTTCACGCCTTCATTGAAAATGCGAAGGCTTTCGCGGAGATGCTTTCCGCTGCACTTCTCGAGGAGGTCGTATGCAAGGGCCATCATCTGGTCGCCGACGAGAATGGCCGTATTGACTCCTCTGGTGACATGCACCGTCGCCTTTCCCCGGCGTGTGTCGGCATTGTCCATGATGTCGTCATGCACAAGCGTAAAATTGTGGAGGATTTCAATCGCCGCAGCTGCGTGGAGGACATCGTCGGAGCACTCGCCTACGGCTTCGGCAGCGAAGATCGTGAGAAGCGGACGAACCCTCTTCCCACCCATGGAGAACACGTAGCCTATGCTTTCTCTCAGAGGCGAATGTACAACGAGCCCAAGAGATTTTTCAAGCTCTTCTTCAATGAGCATTAGATATTTTCCCGTGGATTCGGTAAATCTGCTCAAGAGGCCGCCTTCACTATTTTTGCCTTTTTCAATTGACTTAAGTTCCTGCTTCCTGTCAGGAACATCACGCCCTTCAATTCCTCAACCCAGTTGTCAAACTCCCTGATGAGGCCTTCGGTGCCGCCATTCTCGAGGGCCTTCAGGAACGGCTGAGCCCCGGCACAGAGGTCAGCGCCCAACGCGACCGACTTCGCCACGTCGATGCCGTCACGTATGCCGCCCGAAGAAATGAGTTTGATTTTCTTCCTCGACGGAAGCGCATTGACCTGGGCCAGGGCGTCCGCAGTGGGGATCCCCCAGTTCCAGAACTTTTCGCCGACTCTTCTGTCGGCACGCCTCATCGTTTCGATTGCCGCCCAGCTCGTACCACCCGCTCCGGACACATCTATTGCGGAAACGCCCGCTTCGATCAGCCGCTTCGCCGCGCCGGCGCCGATTCCGGCTCCGGTCTCTTTGACGATCACGGGGACCTTCACAGATTTAACAAGCTTCGATATGCCCTTCAGTACTCCGCGGAAGTTTCTATCGCCTTCAGGCTGTATGAATTCCTGGAGTGCATTGAGATGAATTGCAAGGGCATCGGCCTCGACCATTTCAATGATCCTTCCAACTTCTTTGATCGCCAGGCCGTCCGCGACCTGTGCGGCCCCGATGTTGCTCATGACAAATATATCTTTTGCGATGCGTCTGACAATCTTGAACGACTCGAGGTAATCGCCGTTCTGAAGGGCCTGCCTCTGGCTTCCGACGCCCATCCCGATTTTTCTCTCCCTGCACAGCTCGGCGATGGCTGAGTTGATTCGTCCGGCTCTTTCAAAACCGCCCGTCATTGACGAGACAATAATGGGGGCAGAGAACTTGTGAGAGAAAAATTTGACACCCGTGTCTATTTCCGCGAAGTCCATCTCGGGGAGAGCATTGTGGACAAACTCGTATTTCTCAAACCCCGTGGATTTCACGTAATCTATCTTCTCGTTCAGGACCAACTCGATGTGGCTTGACTTCCGGTTTGCAGTCTGGTCCATTCCCGCGAAAGCGGGCCCTTCCTTTGTACTCGGCATGTGTATTAAAAAAATAGCCCCAGCGCCCAAAATAAGCAAGGTTTGACCGATTTCAGGGGGGAGCTCCCCCGCGATTACCCGGCCAAAATGTGGGTCGTTATTTCTTTCAGTGCGGGGATTAACATCCTTGACGGAGTAAGAAGACGAGATTGCGGCAAAATCCTGACGAATTCATTTAAGCATCAGCATCTTCTTTGCGGCACTCCACCTGTCCGCAGTGATTCGGTAGAAATATACTCCCGAAGAGACCTGTTCTCCATTTCTGTTCAGGCCGTTCCATGTTGTTTCGTTATATCCTGCCGGATAGTTCTGATTTGCGATCTCGGCTACTTCCCTTCCAAGGACATCATATATAATCAAGCTTACATGAGATCCCTTTGGGAGCTCGAACGCTATCTTTGTCGACGGGTTAAATGGGTTGGGGAAATTGTTGTAGAGTTTGTAATCCGTCGGTGCTCCAACCGATACAGTTATGTCCTTTGTCCACGTCTGGCCATCGGTTGTTCTTATCACTGCCGTGACTGTTGTATCCTCTCCCACCGGTGCTTTTCTATCTACAGAGAAAGTGAATTCCGCATCTCCTGATCCCTTAGCCGCAATGTTCTTAAGAATCAACGTATTCGATTTAAACTCGAGCCAGGTCGGAAACTTATTGAATGTCACGGAAAGGCTCTTAGCTTCAAGTGTGGAGTTGTTCTGGATACTCAGAGAAATCGTGTTGTCCGCCGACGCAAACGGTATCTCCCACGTCTGCCCTGCCGCGGTGCCCGATGCGGTCTTCGGGGGTATATTTCTACCGAAT